>NZ_JANSIM010000020.1:0-14029 GCF_047502655.1 Synechococcus sp. R5-12
GGGGGATCAATTGCTGGTAGCCCGTGGGGGCAAAGGCGGCTTAGGCAATGCCCATTTTTTGAGCAACCACAATCGCGCCCCCCGCCAATTCACCAAGGGCGAAGCGGGAGAACGGGTGCGCCTGCGCCTGGAGCTGAAGTTGATTGCCGAGGTGGGCATTGTCGGCCTGCCCAATGCGGGCAAGTCCACTCTGATTTCGGTGGTCTCCTCTGCCCGGCCCAAGATTGCTGACTACCCCTTCACCACGCTGCAGCCCAATTTGGGGGTGGTGCCCCATCCATCGGGAGATGGGGTGGTGTTTGCCGATATTCCGGGGCTGATCGAGGGGGCGCACTTGGGGGTGGGGCTGGGCCACGAGTTTTTGCGCCATGTGGAGCGCACCAGGGTACTGATTCATTTGGTGGATGGCACGGCGGCGGATCCCGTCAAGGATTACCAGGTTATTCAGCAGGAGCTGCGCGCCTACGGCCACGGGTTAATCGATAAGCCACAAATCCTGGTTTTGAACAAGATCGATGTTCTGGATCCCCAGCAGGTTGCCGAGCGCACCCAGAGGCTGTCTGCCGCTGCCGGCACTTCGGTGGTGGCCATTTCTGCAATTGCCAAGCAGGGGCTGGATCCCCTCTTGCAGCGGGTGTGGCAGTGCCTGGGTCGGGGATCCCAACAGCCTGCGCAGTTGGATCTTGTGGGAGCCATCCAGTCCTAAGGCAGAAGAATCTTAGAATGGGAAAGCCCCTGCCTTCCCAGAACCCAGAGACGAGTGGCCATGTATATCTCGGCGGAGGATCTGCCACCGGATTTGCGTCAGATTATGTTGGCCGTTGAACAGGCGGCTCAGGCGAGGGCGGGAGCGTGTGTGGAGCTGCTGATGCTCCTGCGGCTGCTGGAGGAGTTGCACCGCGCGATCCTGGAAGGTGCCTTTCGGGAGTCTTTGCCCAATACCCGTCAAGCTCTGTATCGGGTGCTTCAAGATTTGGAAGAAGCCGGCGACTGGCCCTATCTGCCCCGTCTGCACATCCAAGCCCTGATGCAACAACTGAAGGACTGGCCCGAATCTCAGGGATCCCTGCCGGTGTCGGTGCCACCGACCCCCCGCCCTCTTGTGGAAAACCCTTTGGGGGGGAGCTGCTCCGATTCTTGACCTCTTTCCACCTGCCCGATGGCCGAGTATTTTAAGCTGCATCCTCAACAGCCCCAGACCCGTTCCATCCGGCGGATTGCGGCGGCTTTGCGGGAGGGGGCGGTGATGCTTTACCCCACCGATACAGTCTATGCCATTGGCTGCGATGTGACCCACAAACAAGCAGTGGAGCGGGTACGCCGTATCAAGCAGCTCTCCAACGACAAGCCTCTTACCTTTTTGTGCCCTTCTCTCTCACGCATTGCCCACTATGCCCAGGTAACCGATTCGGCCTATCGGCTGATGCGGCGGCTGATCCCCGGCCCGTTTACGTTTCTGTTGCCAGCAACCAAGCTGGTGCCCAAGTTGGTGATGGAGCCCAAACGGAAAACCACCGGCATCCGGGTGCCCGATTCTGCCATTTGTCAGGCTTTGCTGGAAGAGTTGGGCAATCCAATTGTCTCGACCTCTGCCAAGCTGGGGGGGGATCCCGTCGGATCCCTGGGCTTAAGTTCTGGGCAAGCCTGGGAGTGGGAGAGCGACCCCTGGGATGAGGGTGGGATCTTTGCGGCTGAGGAAATGCGGCAGTTGGAAAAACAGGTGGATCTGGTGCTGGATGACGATGCCCCCCGCCGGGCCAAGGTCTCTACGGTAATCGATTTGACCGGATCCGAGCCGCTGGTGGTGCGGGCCGGGCTGGGGTATGAGCAGGTGGCAGATCTGAACCTAAAACTGGTGGGAGAAGACGGTTAAGGGCAGAGGGATCCCGCGTTCTCTAAAATAGGGTCAGTGCCTTCGGAGTGTGCCCATGTCTGAGGCCCTGGCTCAGCAAAAATCGGCTCTGCTGCACCTACTGGAGGCGACCGACCGGGGCCGGAAAGTCTCCCCTGACCAAAAAGCCCAGATTTTGTCTCAAATTGCCGTCCTAGAAGCGCTCAACCCCACCCCCAAGCCAACATCGGCTCCTGAAGGGTTGGAGGGGAACTGGCTCACCCTATTTACCACGAGCACAGCTCTGCTGCGGCTGGCACAGTTGCCTTTTTTGACCACCGGCGAGATCTACCAGTGTATTCGGGCCAAGGCTGGACGGGTCTTCAACGTGGCGGAGATCCAGGGATCCGGCTGGCTGGGGGCTTGGATGCCACGGGGAATCTTGGCGGTATCGGCACACTTTTACCCCGAATCTGAGCGCCGGGTGAGGGTGATTTTCGAGCGATTGGTGCTCGGATCCCAAGCTTTGATGAGCTACGAGATCGAGAGTTTTCTCTATTTGCTCGAGCGGGCTCCGGAGCGGATCCCGGCTATTCAAATCGATATCCGCCGCCGCGAGCCAACGGGTTGGCTGGATATCACCTATTTGGATAAAGACTTGCGGCTGGGTCGGGGCAGCGAGGGGAGTGTATTTGTTCTAAAGCGGGTCGGCTAGTCGGAGGATCCAGAGGACTCCGTTTCCGCCCTTTCGTGAGATGGGTTTTGGGTTAGGGTGGAGCTTATTTCCTGTAGAACTTGCAAGGCGCGGTAGGACTCTCGCAAAGTTTGCAGCTCCTGTTGAGTTTGCTCCAGTTGCCGGGCCCATTCTGCCTGTTGGGAGCGCAACTCTCGATTTTCCAATTTTTTGCGCTGCAGGATGCGCTTGAGTTTTTGCTGCTGCTGCTGGAGTTGAGCCCGCTCTGCTTCTGCGTGTTGCAGTTGGGTCCTTTGGCGTTCCAATTCTATTTTCAGGGTGGTGACCTGGGATTGAAGTTGGCGGAGCTTTTGGCGCAGCGCTTGCTCTGGCGTGGGTTTGGTCGACTCGGAGCTTGGAGAAGGGGAAGATGTTTGTAGGTTTTGCAGATGCTGTTGTAACTGTTGGGCTTGGGCCTGCAGGACTCGAGACCGTTGCTGCTCGCTGCGCAGTTGGGCTCGGGCGCGTTCACAGGTCTGGATTTCGGCTTTCACCCGCTGCTTGATGCGGTCAAGGATCTTTTGATGGCGGAGCTGGGTTTGCCGGATCTCCTGAGCCACCTGCCAAGGGCGAGGATCCCCCTTAGGTTGTCGTGGCTCGCCGCCGTGGTCGGCAGGATCAAAGGGAGATAGGGTCGCCACCAGCGATTCTCGAAAGTCGCTCCAGGAAGCCGATTGCAGACCCATCTGAACCACCCGCCAGGCCCCATAGGAGGCCCCAGCGGCAGCCAGGATCCCAGGGATCCCGGCCAGGGAGAGGGAAACCTTGGGCAGGGTGGGCAGGATCTGATCCAGCAGCCCCACCACCAGGGCGAAAACAAAGATCCCGCTCCCCGCGGCAGCGGCACCTGAAACCCAAGAGGAGCGGGAGAGCATCATCGTTTTTTCGTCATCACAACCGCTAGAGCGGGAAAACCAGGTTCAAAAATGGCCTGTCTGCACTCAGTTTATCCCGCCAGCAGCCTCTGTTTCCCTCTCAGGGCACCTGCCAAGCCCGTTGGTGGTAGCCCTCTAATTGGGCCCAGGGATCCCCAGCCGCTGCGTGGGTATGGCCGTGGTCGTGGTGAGGGTGGGAATGAGGATGGTGATGGGATCCGTGCCCGTGATGGTGGTGATGATGCTCGTGAGGATGGTGATGGGTATGCCCAGCTCTGACCTCTGCGCTCACGGCCAGGCGAAACTTGCACAGGTGGCAGTTCATTTGGGTTTGGCCCTGCAGGGCTTCCTGCTCCAGTTGCTGCAGGCTGTGCAGCACCGTATCCACAAGGCCCAATTCCGGCAGCATGAGCCAGTCGATTTCCGACTGTCGTTGTCGTTGTTGTTCCACTGCCGCCTCAATTTTTTTCACCAGCACTCCGGTAAACAGGAAGTAGGGCAGCACGATCACCCGGCGCGGATGCCAGGACAAGGCCCGCTCCAATCCCACGGGCAGGCGGGGATGGGTAATGCCGATAAAGCAAGTTTCCACAGCGGCAAACCCAGATCCTTCCCAAAGCAACCGGGCCAGTTTACAGGCTTCGGCATTGGCCTCAGGATCGCTGGAGCCGCGACCCACAAATAGGAGCACGGTTTCTGCCTCTGGGATCCGCCGCGGTTGGGCAGCTATCAGAGCAGCCAATCGGTCTCGCAGCAGTTGCAGGATCTCGATGCGGATCCCCAGCGGCCCACCGTAACGAATGCGCAACTGGGGATAGAGGGCCTGCAGGCGATCCAATTCCATCGTCACATCGAACTTGTTGTGGCGGGCCCCAAACAACAGCAGCGGCAGGACCACAATCTCTTGCCACCCTTGGGCAATACACTGCTGGATCCCTTGGGCGATACTCGGCTCCGTCAGCTCCAGAAAGCAGGGGATCACCGGTCGATGGGGAGTGAGGGATTGGTAGACTTGGGCCAACTCCAGAAAGGCTTGCCGACCTTCAGGGTCGCGGGATCCGTGGCCGATAAGCAATAGGGGCAATGAAGGAGAAGCAAGCTGCCCAACCGAAAGGGGAGGGGAAACACTGAGGGTATTCAACACAAAAAACTCCGTTCCTTGTGAATCGCAAGGGGTACAGGACAACGGCAGGTGGGTGTTCTGGCTGAGGGAGGGATCCCATCACAGTTGCGTCACAGTGGCGGACTTGCACCGCGCTTTCCCCAGTCTGCCTGAGCCTTTTAGGTTAGCTTGCCGCTTGCCATTCACCAAGCTCCCGGGGGGGATGTTCTTGTCTGCCAGAAGATAGCCCTGAGGCATGAGCGGTACGGCAGACTCATGCTCAAAGGGCAGCAAAACTGTTGCCGCGCTAATCCCCCTTGCCCCTGGGAGAGGGCCTAACGCCGGCCTGCCGGTCTGTGGGCTCGAAAGTGTCGCAGGCGCAGGGCATTGGCGACCACCGAAATGGAACTCAGGGCCATTGCCGCCCCGGCCAGCATGGGGTTGAGCAGCCAGCCTGTGAAGGGATAGAGCGCCCCAGCAGCAATCGGGATCCCCAGCGTATTGTAAATAAAGGCGAAGAAGAGGTTCTGGCGGATGTTGTTGAGGGTGGCCCGGCTGAGTTGAATGGCTGTGGCGACTCCCCGCAGATCCCCCGACATGAGGGTAATATCGCTGGCGGCCATCGCCACATCCGTACCTGTACCAATGGCGATCCCCACATCGGCTTCTGCCAGAGCCGGAGCATCGTTAATGCCATCTCCCACCATCGCCACCCGCCGTCGCGGTTGTCTTAGGCTGCGTATGTAAGCTGCCTTCTGATCCGGACGGACTTGGGCAATTACCCGCTGAATGCCTGCTTGCCGAGCAACCGCTTGGGCCGTGGTGGGGTTATCCCCGGTTAGCAGGATCACCTCTAGACCCATCTGTTGCAGCTGTTGCACTGCCTCAGGAGAGGTGGGTTTGAGCGGATCGGTAATGGCCAACAGCCCCACCAGGCTCTGGGATTGGGCTACGCCGATCACCGTTTTGCCCTGGCTTTCCCAATTCTGAACCCGCTCTGACCAAGAGGGATCCCAGGGGATCCCCATCTCCTGTAGCCAGCTCAGCCGACCGATGCGGATCCACTGGTCTTCCACCCAGGCTTCTGCCCCACTGCCTATCCTTGCCTGAAAATGCTGGGCAGGAGGGATGGCAATTTTTTCGGCTTCGGCTTTCTGCACTACCGCCTGGGCCAAAGGATGTTCCGAGTGCCGCTCCACCGCCGCTGCCAGGCGCAACACCGCCAGGGGAGAGGAGCCATTAGCCCAAATATCGGTGACGGTAGGGCGACCTTCGGTCAGGGTGCCGGTTTTGTCCAAGACCACCGTGCGCAAGTGGTGGGCCAATTCCAGGCTGTCGGCACTTTTCACCAGGATCCCCAATTCTGCCCCTCGTCCCGTGGCCACCAGGATCGAGGTGGGGGTTGCCAACCCCAGCGCACAAGGGCAGGCGATGATCAGCACCCCAATTGTGTTCACCAAGGCCAGCGTCAGGTTGTCCGCCAACACCCACCAGAGCACGAAAGTTAGAACTGCCACCCCGATCACTGCCGGCACAAACCAGGCAGTCACCCGATCCGCCACCTGTTGAATTGGGGCTTTGGATCCCTGAGCTTCCTGCACCAGGCGCACGATCTGGGCCAGAACTGTGTCTTTGCCCACCCGCCGCGCTTCCATCACAAAGCTGCCCGTCCGATTCAGCGTTGCCCCAATCACCTCATCCCCCGCCGATTTGACAACAGGCAGGCTCTCGCCGGTCACCATGGACTCGTCGAGGCTGGAGGATCCCTCTAGAATGACCCCATCCACCGGCACCTTCTCTCCGGGGCGCACCCGGATCCAATCCCCCACCTGCACCTCCCGAATGGGGACATCCTGCTCCACCCCATGGCGGATTACCCTCGCCGTTTTCGGTTGCAGCCCGATCAGCTTGCAAATGGCCTCAGAGGTTTGCCTTTTGGCCCGTTCCTCCATCCACTTGCCCACCAGAATCAGGGTGGTGACCACCGCCGACACCTCATAATAGACATCCGGGTGCAGTCCTTGCCGGTGAAAATAGTCGGGGAAAACCGTTGGGAAAACAGAATAGAAAAAAGCCGCGCTCGTCCCTAAGGCCACCAGCGTGTTCATATCCGCCGAGCGCCGTTGCCAAGCGGCCCAAGCGCCTCGATAAAAATGCTTGCCCACCCAAAACTGCACCGGAGCCGTCAGCAGCAACTGCAACCCAGGATTGTGCAGCCACATGGGAAAGCCCGGGATGTCCATCCCCAGCATCATCGGCAGGGATCCGATCACCAGCACCGTGCTGATGCCCACCCCTATCGCCACCTTGAGCTTCAGTTCCCGTTCTGCGGCCCGTTGGGCGATCCGCTCTGGATCCGACAGATCGTCCAGTTGCCAATCCTCTTGGATGAGGCGCGCCCGATACCCCACCCGCTCCACCGCCCGAATCAGCGCCTGCGGATCCACCAGCCTGGGATCCCCTTTGACGGTGGCCTGCTCACTGGCAAAATTCACTGATCCGTGGGACACCCCCTGCACCTGAGCGAGGGCCTGTTCGATGCTGCGGGCGCAGGAGGCACAGCTCATCCCTTGTAAGGCCAACTGCCAGGTGCCCTCAGGAGAAGGCGCAGAGGCCGATAATGCAGCCGATGACTTTTCAGGGGCAGGCATGGCAACACCTTGTTGATAAAGTTGATGCAATAACGGCTACTCCCCATCCTCGAAAGGGTGAAGGCAGCCATGTACAGGAATTCAAAACAGACGCCCGACCGTTCTCGACCCAGCCTTGACTAGGCCGGGGGATATCCCACCTGGGTGAGGGCCTGCCGCAAATCGCTCACAGACCGCCCAGAAGTAATCCGCACCTGTTTGGTTTTGGGATCCCCTTCCACCTGCGCCTGGGGATCCAGTTGCCGCACCGCTTGCGCAATGGTGTCTATACAGGCCCCACAGGCCAGCTTGGGCACTGTCAAAACAACCTGCATCTTGGGAAACCCCCCCAATGCCACTGAAAGGATGCTAAACCTTACAGTGGGCTGGAAGGTCAAGAGGGAGGCTGAGGCTCGTCCATATTCCAGCGGTAGTCCACCTGATAGCCCCGCTGTCGCCACTCTTCCTCCAGTTGCACCTGTTGGGTGAGGGCTTTGCGCAGGGAGTTGATCAGCTCTTGCGTGCGGCCTCGGTTGCCAAAATCCTGTTCCTCTACTGCCGGAAAGGTTTGCCGCTCCAACACCCGCAGCAGAAATTCGTAGTGGATATGAGCCGGCACAGGAATACGTTTCATCGATCCAAGCAATCCTTAGAGATCAATTGTTCTCGCAGAGATCCATTGATAAATGGTTTTCATTCACTGAGATGACAACAGGTGGCGCACAGCTTGGCCGGGATCCGGCTGGGTCACCAGCGCTTCCCCCACCAGCACAGAGCGCACCCCCCAGGCCCGCAACTGCTGCAGATCGGCAGGGGTATGGATGCCGGACTCGCTGACCACAGGCAGATCGCCAAGGAGCTCCGAGTGGGCGGCCAACAGGTCGCGCGTTGTGTTCAAGTCCACCGTAAAGGTTCTCAGATCGCGATTGTTGATGCCAATGAGCACCTGCCCCCTGGAGTCTTGCAGTTGGGGCAAACGCAACACCCGCTGCAACTCTTGGGAAGTGTGCACCTCCAGCAGAGCTGCCATGCCCAATTGCCGAACCAGCTTGAGAAAATAGCCCAAGTCCGCATCCGAGAGAATGGCGGCAATCAGCAGCACCGCATCTGCCCCCAGGCTGCGGGCCCAGAGGATTTGGTAGGGGTAGAGGATGAACTCCTTGCAGAGGATGGGGATCCCTACTGCCTGACGGATCCGGCGCAGATACTCGCCGCTGCCCTGAAAGAACCGCTCATCTGTGAGCACCGAGAGGCAACTGGCCCCACCGGCTTCATAGCTCTGGGCAATGGCTACCGGGTCAAAGGGATCCCGCAGAACGCCGCGGCTGGGAGAGGCTTTTTTGACCTCGGCAATCACAGAGATAGGGTGAGGCGACTGGGTGAGGGCCGCCACAAAATCCCGCACCGGCGGGGCTTGATCCAGTTGCTGTTGCAATTGCTTGAGGGGAAGCTGCTCCCGTTGCCGCTCCACCTCCTGCTCTTTATGCCAGACGATCGCTTCCAAAATGTGGCGCGGTTTGGCTTCCGGCGCTGTTGTCTGGTACACCTGAGAGGCTACGACCACCGGCGGGGCAGGAGAACGCCGACGAACAGAAAGCGGCTCACCTTGCAGCTCCATACAAACCCTGAGCAGAACCCTACACCACACCCTAGACTACCTTAGTGCTTCGCCACCGGTTTGAATAGCTACCCCGGACATCCCCAAAACTCATCTGGCGAAGGCGTTTTTTTTACCCTATGGTTGAGTCTAGAAAGGTGGTGTAGTCTTTATGCGCCTCGGCGAGCCATGTTCTGGCGGCCGTCCATTTTTCCCCGGCCAGGGGCAGTGGCTCGGTGGGGTCAAGGCTGGTGCTGTCCATGCTGTTTTAGAGGAGTTCAGGCGTGCTGTACCTAGCAGAGCTATCCAAGCCAATTGGATTTGCCAAGTCGTCTCTGCAATTGCTGGCCAAGCAGCAGCAGGACAATACCTGGGTGGCCGTGAACGAAGAATCCATTACTTTGGAAGGCCGCATCGCCCAGGAGGCTGGGCGCTTCAAGGATGGGTCATTGGTGCTGGCGGAAATCTCCGGCAACCGTCAGGTCGCCCGCATCAGCGAAGCCGCTCGCCAACTGGTGACCTATCTGCAAAACTTCAGCCAACTTCAGCTCAGAGCCCGCAGCCAGGAGGAGGAGATCGAGGTTTGGAAACAGTCCCTCACCTTTCAGGCCCATGAGCTTAAACGCCGCGAGATGGATCTGGCAGCCCAAGAAGAAGAGGTGCAGCGGCTGTATGAGCAATACAAGAGTGTGGAGGAAGATCGCAAACTTCTGGACAGCCTCAAAGAGGAACTGGCAGCCCAGCAAGCTTACTTAGCTGAACAACAGCGCCTGATCGGAGAGCAGCGGGAAGCTCTGAATCGGCAGCGGCAAGAGTTGGAAGCCCAGTTGCAAGAAGCTCGCTCCAGCCGCTTGGGGGAGGCAGAAGCAGCGCAGCTACAGGCTTTGATGCAACAGCTCCAGGAGAGTCTGCATCCGGCTGGGGATCCCTTGGCGCTTCTGCAAAGCTTGAAAAGCCACATTCAGCAGCAGCAGGAGCACTTGAATCAACAGATTGCCCAACTGGAAGCAGAACGTCAGCAGGCCCAGATCCGGCAAGACGAGCTGGATCGGGACTACCGCGCTTGGCAAGAACGCCACACCGCTTGGTGGGGATCCCGACAATCCCTGGAGCAAAGCCAAGCAGAGTGGCAAACTCGACAGGGATCCCTGCGAGCCCATCAAGAGCACCTGCAGAGGATTCTCCAGCAGCTGCAATCTCAAGAGAGCCTATACCAGAAAGCCTCTCGTCTGGTGCAGGAGTACGACTTTATCGTCGATGGCAGCAGCAACGGCAGGGCTGGGGAGCCGGCGATCTCGGTCGAGGAGCTGGCGGCTTTGGTCAGCCAACTGCGCCGAGATTACGAGCAGCGGGCGGCCCAGGTCAGCCAGCAGCGGGCCGAACTGGAGCAAAACCGGCAAACCCTGCGGGAGCTGCAAGAGCGGCTGGCCAGCGCCTCTCCAGAGGAGCGGTTTGACATCGAGATGGATATCGACTATGCCCAGTCTGCCTGCAGTGCTTTGGAAGAAGCCCTGCTGCCTCAGGAAAAAAACCTGCAGCGAGAGTATGAAGAGTTGACCCGCCAGGAAGCCCGCCTTAGACAGCTGCAAAATCAAGCTGCTGCCCCGGTTCAGGTCGATATTGGGCCGCTCCTGGAACAGATCGGCAGCCAGAAGCAGGATCTTCTCCAAGAAAAAGGTCGTCTGCAAACCCTCATTCAACAACTGGAATCGTCCTTGCCTTCTCAGCAGGAGCAGCTCGCCCGCCAACGGCAGGAATTGGAGCAGCAGTGGCAACACCTGGAGCAAGAGGAGGGATCCCTGCGGGCGCGCGCCCAGGCCATGGCAGAAACCTGGGGTCGCCTCAATCACCTGCAGGCCACCCTCTACCCAGAGCGGGATCGGTGGGCAGCGTTGGCAGGAGAATTGGCGCAGTTGGAGACGGAGCTGAGCCAACACCAAGCCAGAAACTCCACCGCACGCGACCACGTCCAGCAGGTACACTCTCTCTTGGCTACCCTCGCGCAGGCGTGAGGGAGTTCACGTTTCCTGTGGGGGGTGGGGAGAACCGGCGCAAGCGGAACTACGGCCTTAATTGAGGAAAACAAATCTGGTAAAATTCGCTAGCACCCTGCAGCCACTGGGGCTCCCAATTCTCGGGCGAGGGGACTGCAGAGGTTAGTGCGTTTTGCCCCGCTTCCTGCTTGCAGTTGCCAAGGATATTCCAGTGTGAGGTCAGCTTGTGCGAATTGCGGTCGATGCGATGGGGGGTGACTACGCTCCCGAAGAGATCATCAAGGGCGCCCTGCTGGCCCATCGGCAGCTCCGGGTCGGGATTGCACTAGTCGGTCGTCCAGATTCCCTCAAGCCCTTTTTGCCTCAGCCCTTGCCTGCTGGGATCACCATTGTGCCTGCCGAAGAGGATGTGGGCATGGCGGAAGAGCCGCTGATGGTGCGCAAAAAGCCCAAAGCCTCCATCAACATCTCGATGCAACAGGTGCGCTCCAACCAAGCGGATGCCGTGGTGGCCGCCGGGAATACCGGAGCAGCGATGGCTGCGGCCTACCTGAATTTGGGCCGGCTGGCAGGGATCGATCGCCCGGCCATTGGCGCTCTTTTGCCCACTTTGAAAGGCAAGCCGGTGCTGCTGCTGGATGTGGGGGCCAATGTGGATTGCCGGCCCCGCTTTTTGGAGCAGTTTGCCCGCATGGGATCCCTCTACTGCCAGTGCGTGCTGGGGATCGAGCGTCCGCGGGTGGGCCTGCTCAACATCGGCGAGGAGCCCAACAAGGGCAATGATTTGGCTCTGGCCACCCACCAGCGTCTGGCCCAGTTGCCAGGGATCCATTTCGCCGGCAATGCCGAGGGGCGGGATGTGCTGACCGGGGAGTTTGATGTGGTGGTGTGTGACGGCTTTGTGGGCAATGCCCTCCTCAAGTTTGCCGAAAGTGTTGGCCAGGTGATCACCCAGGTGCTGCGGGAGGAGCTGCCCCGCGGCTGGCGCGGCAAGTTGGGCTGCTGGCTGCTCCGGCCCAACCTCAAGCAGGTAAAGCGGCGCATGGACTACGTGGAGTATGGCGGTGCTTTGCTGCTCGGCGTCAACGGCATCTGCGTGATTACCCACGGCAGCTCCAAGGCGCCGATGGTCTACCACGCCATTCGCCTGGCCAAAGAGGCGGCAGAACAGAAAATCCTACAGCGGCTGCAGGCGGAAATGGTTGACCCTCGCGAACCTGAATCCAACCCCAGGCGGCGCACCCGGCCCCTTCAGGTCTACTCTGGCTCTGGCCCGGAAGTGTTGCCGTTGGGATCCCTGGAAAGGACTTCCTCCCGCTGTCCCGAACCCGTGGAAGATGCCCAGCCATAGCCTCCCGACCGTGCGGCTGGTGGGGGCAGGGGCTGCCCTGCCGGATCCCTGCCTGAGCAACGACGATCTCGGCCAGATCGTCGAAACTTCCGACGAATGGATCTGGCCCCGCACCGGCATTCGTCAGCGGCGCATTCTGCCCCCTGAGCTGAGCTTGGTGGATTTGGCGGTCCAGGCAGCCAAGGCCGCTTTGGCTCAGGCCGGGATCTTGCCTCAAGACCTGGATTTGATCCTGCTGGCCACTTCCACCGGTGTCGATCGGTTTGGCTCGGCCCCTCAGGTGCAGGCAGCTCTGGGAGCAACGCGGGCGGTGGCTTTTGATCTGACGGCAGCCTGCACGGGCTTTGTCTTTGCAGTGGCCACGGCAGCGCAGTTTTTGCAAACCGGGCTGTACCGGCGGGCCTTGGTGGTGGCGGCGGATGTGCTCTCCCGTACGGTGGACTGGGCAGATCGCACCACCTGTGTCTTGTTTGGAGATGGGGCCGGGGCGGTGGTTCTGGAGGCGGGGGAAACCGGCGGGATCCTCAGCATTGAGCTGCGCAGCGATGGCAGTGGCAGCCAGCTGCTCAGCTTGTCCATGGCTACAGAGGCCAAGCCCCTGGTGGGATCCCTGCAGGTGGGGCAGTATCGCTGCTGCCCCATCACCATGAATGGCCGCGAGGTGTACAAGTTTGCCGTCCAGGCGGTGCCGGAGGTTATCGAGAAGGCTCTCTTCCGGGCCGGGATCCCGGCGGAGGCGGTGCAGGGGTATTTTATTCATCAGGCCAACCAGCGCATTCTCGATGCGGTAGCCAAGCGCCTGCAGCTGGATCCGCAGCGGGTGGCCAGCGTCTTAGAGCATTACGGCAACACCTCGGGCGCTTCGGTGCCGATTGCCTTGGCCACTTGGATCGAGCAGGGACGCTTTGGCGCCGGCGATCTGGGGGTGATGGCGGGCTTTGGCGCCGGCCTTACCTGGGGGGCGATTGTGTTTCGTTGGGGGAAATGAATTGATGACCGTTGCCTGGATCTATCCCGGCCAGGGATCCCAAGCGGTGGGCATGGGAAGGGACTTGCGGAACTGGCAGGGAGCAGCCCAGAAGTTGGCTTTGGCCCGTGAGATGTTGGGATGGGATCCCTTAGCTCTGTCGGAAGACCAGATCCACCAGACCGGCTACACACAACCGGCTTTGTTCACCGTATCGGCCCTGTTGACGGACTATCTCTACGCCCAGGGACAGGCTCCTGCCTGCACTGCCGGCCACAGTCTGGGCGAATACAGCGCCCTCTACGCTGCCGGCGTGTTTGATTTCGAAACCGGCCTGCGGCTGGTGGCGCTGCGGGGCCAACTGATGGAAGCTGCAGGGGATCCTCCAGGCCACATGGCAGCGGTGATGGGGTTTGACCGCGACAAGCTAGAGCATCTGTGCCAGATGATCCCCGATGTCACCCTTGCCAACGACAACAGCCCGGATCAGGTGGTGATCAGCGGCTCAGTGGAGGGGGTGCAAGCCGTCTGTGAGCAGTTGCAGGCCAAGCGCACCGTTCCCCTCAAGGTAAGTGGCGCCTTTCACTCGCCCTTTATGCAGGCTGCTGCCGAGGAGTTTGCCCACACCTTGCGCGCTGTTGACTTTCAGCCGCCGCGAGTGCCCGTCTACAGCAACTGCACTGCCACCGCCAGCCGGGATCCGCAAGCCCTTAAGCAGGCGCTGCTGGCCCAGATGACTGCCCCTGTCCGCTGGCGAGAAACCGTGTTGCAGATGGCTGCCGACGGCATCCAAGAGGTGTGGGAAATCGGCCCCGGAAATGTTCTGACGGGCTTGGTGAAGCGAACGGTGCCGACCCTGACGCGGTGCAATTTCAGTAACCTCAGCAGCTAGGGGATCTGCTATGGAGCATGACTCTAGTCAATAATAAGCTCAACTATACTGAAAGTA
>NZ_JANSIM010000153.1:0-17424 GCF_047502655.1 Synechococcus sp. R5-12
GCCCGCTCCGTACCGCTTAGCGGTCGGAGCCGGGTAGTTTACACCCGTTCCACATCCCAGAAGAAGAGGGATCCCGCTATAACCACCCCGTCTCCTTGCTGTTCTAGCCGGCTCACACCCCATCGAGCCCCGTACGGAGGCGGGCCGGTGAGTCGTCCTGAGCAAAGCATCCGTCCGGTGGCTTAGACTACACTAGTAAGGACTGACCCATCGTTTGGACTGGCATGATTCCCACCGTTATTGAGCAATCTGCGCGAGGCGAGCGCGCCTTTGACATTTACTCGCGTCTCTTGCGGGATCGGATCATTTTCTTGGGCACCCAGGTGGACGACGACATTGCTAACCTGATTGTGGCCCAGATGCTCTACTTAGAGTCCGAAGACCCTGAAAAAGACATCTACCTCTACATCAACTCCCCCGGCGGCTCTGTCTATGCTGGCATGGCCATTTACGACACCATGCAGCACATTCAGCCGGATGTCTCCACCATCTGCATTGGTTTGGCTGCCAGCATGGGAGCTTTTCTGCTGGCAGGGGGCACCAAAGGCAAGCGCATTGCCCTTCCCCACGCCCGCATCATGATCCACCAACCCCTTGGTGGAGCTCAGGGGCCAGCTACCGATATTGAAATTCAGGCCAAAGAGATCCTCTTCATCAAAAACAGCCTCAATAGCTTGCTGGCCTACCACACCGGTCAACCTCTAGAGCGCATCGAACGAGATACCGACCGCGACAACTTCATGACCCCAGAACAAGCCAAAGAGTACGGCCTCATCGACCAAGTGATCAGCAAGAGACCCCAGCCAACCCTGGCAGCCGTTTCTTAACCCTCCAGATCCTGTGGGTGGACTTGCTCCGCTCCCTCAAAGAAGGGAGCTTTTGATTTTGGCCAGGGATTCCACCCAAAGGATATTAAGAAAGCCAAAGAAATCTGTATTCTCAGCGGGAAGCAGGGGGCCTCACTTTAATTAAACTAATCAAACTCATAAAGAAAGTAATGATCAGCCCATTATTGCGGATGGTAGCTTAGGATTAAACCTATATAGAGTTGTGTTTGCCGAGATTCTAGCTTAGGCGCTGTATAAATTCCTTTCCGCTGGGTTTGTAAATCCAGGGAGTCGAAGCTAGTGATTGAAGGCGCTCGACTAGTGATTGAAGGCGCTCGAAAAGAAGGGTTTAGGGCTTCCATCCGCCTGGATGAAGAGTGTCTTAAAGCCCAACTTTGGCCTCATGGTTGTGGGGCGGTCTTATTCACGGAAACTCGGCGGTCTCGAGTTTTGGCCCTGAGTTTTTCCTCTTGGTTGCATCCGTGAAGGGCATTTTCTGGTTCTGTAATTCGTTCAGAGGGAGATCAACGTGGCCTACTCAGCAACCCAATCCAAAAGCGGTTATCAAGCCGGGGTGAAGGATTACCGACTCACCTATTACACTCCCGACTACACACCCAAGGATACCGATGTCTTGGCCTGTTTCCGAGTTACCCCTCAACCGGGCGTTCCTCCCGAAGAGGCGGGGGCAGCCGTGGCGGCTGAGTCTTCGACGGGCACCTGGACAACGGTATGGACCGATTTGCTTACCGACTTGGATCGGTACAAAGGCCGCTGCTATGACATCGAGCCGGTTCCCGGCGAAGACAACCAGTACTTCTGCTTCGTCGCCTATCCGCTGGATCTGTTCGAGGAAGGCTCGGTGACCAACATGCTCACCTCGATTGTGGGCAACGTTTTTGGCTTTAAGGCCCTAAAGGCGCTGCGGCTGGAAGATGTGCGGATCCCGGTGGCCTACCTGAAAACCTTCCAGGGCCCTCCCCACGGCATTCAGGTGGAGCGGGATAAGTTGAATAAGTATGGCCGTCCGCTGCTGGGCTGCACCATCAAACCCAAGTTGGGC
This sequence comes from Synechococcus sp. R5-12, assembly GCF_047502655.1. Lineage (NCBI taxonomy): Bacteria > Bacillati > Cyanobacteriota > Cyanophyceae > Synechococcales > Synechococcaceae > Synechococcus > Synechococcus sp. R5-12. The sequence goes on from NZ_JANSIM010000153.1 coordinate 1,891, forward strand.
CTTTCTGCCAAAAATTACGGGCGGGCCGTGTATGAAGCTCTGCGGGGCGGTTTGGACTTCACCAAAGACGACGAAAACATCAACTCCCAGCCCTTCCAGCGCTGGCGGGATCGCTACCTGTTCGTGATGGAGGCTGTCCACAAGGCCCAAGCAGAAACCGGCGAGATCAAGGGCCACTACCTGAATGTGACGGCGCCTACCTGTGAGGAGATGTTCAAACGGGCCGAGTTCGCCAAGGAGTTGGGCGCTCCCATCATCATGCACGACTACTTGACAGCCGGCTTTACTGCCAACACCAGCCTGGCCAAGTGGTGCCGGGATAACGGCATTCTGTTGCACATTCACCGTGCCATGCACGCGGTGATCGACCGGCAGAAGAACCATGGCATCCACTTCCGGGTGTTGGCCAAGTGTTTGCGCATGTCCGGTGGCGACCACCTGCACTCTGGGACGGTGGTGGGCAAGTTGGAAGGCGACCGCGCCATTACGATGGGCTTTGTGGATCTCATGCGGGAAAACTACGTAGAGGCCGATCGCTCCCGCGGCATTTTCTTCACCCAAGATTGGGCTTCCATGCCAGGGGTGATGCCAGTGGCTTCCGGTGGGATCCACGTTTGGCACATGCCGGCGCTGGTGGAAATCTTTGGCGACGACTCGGTGCTGCAGTTTGGCGGCGGAACCTTGGGACACCCCTGGGGCAACGCGCCGGGCGCAACCGCCAACCGGGTGGCCTTGGAAGCGTGTATCCAAGCTCGTAACGAAGGTCGAGATCTGGCCCGCGAAGGCAACGACATTATCCGGGAAGCAGCCAAGTGGTCGCCAGAGCTGGCGGCTGCCTGCGAGCTGTGGAAGGAAATCAAGTTCGAGTTCAAGGCCGTCGACACCCTCTAGAGATCTGCTGGGGGCAGGGGATCCCCACGGTTCTCTTGCCCTACTGGCCCCCTCCCTGGATCGGCAATGGATCTGAAACAGATCGCCAAAGACACCGCCAAGACCTTGATCAGCTACCTGACTTATCAGGCGATGCGCACGGTGCTGGCTCAACTGAGCGAAACAGATCCCCCCAGGGCTCTTTGGCTACAGCAGTTCTCCGCTCGGCAAAACCTTCAGGATGGGGAAGCCTACCTGTGGGCTTTGCTGGCTGAGCGTCCTGAGTTGGCCTATCGCATCATGACCGTTCGTGAACACATTGCTGCGGAGGTGGTCGATTACCTGCCGGAAATGGCCAAAGCCGGCATCCAGCAAGCCAACATGGAGCACCGCCGCAATCATCTAGAACGGATCACCTCAGCAACAGGATCCCTACCCGTTACCCACCCGGAAGCGGGATCCCCCCCACAAAACCCTAGGCTCGAAACGGAGTGACACCGATCATGCAAACCTTACCAAAAGAGCGCCGCTACGAAACCCTCTCCTATCTGCCGCCGCTGACGGATCTGCAGATCATCAAGCAGGTGCAGTACATCTTGGATCAGGGCTATATCCCTGCCATAGAGTTCAACGAATCTTCTGAACCGACGGTTCGCTACTGGACACTGTGGAAGCTGCCCCTGTTCAGCGCCACTTCTCCCCAGGAGGTGCTCAGTGAGGTGCAGGCTTGCCGCAGCGCCTACCCCAACTGTTTCATTCGCGTGGTGGGGTTCGACAACATTAAGCAATGCCAAGTGCTCAGCTTCCTGGTCTATAAGCCCAGCGGCCTGCGCTAAGGGAGCTCTGGTCAGCGAAAGGGGAGAGCTTCTCCCCTTTTGGTCAAGCCTCCTGGCTTGACTTCTTTGTATGGCCGTTCTCGGTGGCACGGCAATAGAGACCGTGGTTCGGTAATGGTCATGTACAACGTTGCCGTCAACGGGCAACCGGGGTTGGGAACCAGCCTCGTTGGTCTCGGATGTTGCAGCACTCCTTCAGAGACCTGCGGGTCTATGAAGCAACTGGGACAGAGGAAGGGACAAAAACCTCACTGTTAAGGGGATGGGGCACTAGAAACCCCATCTGCCTATACGGTGGGGTAGTTCATGGTGACCCTATTTCTAGGATCCGATGCCCATAAGGGATCCCAGCCCTACCGCCAGAAGAGCGGCCAGGGTTGTTTGAATACTGTTTACAACTTCGTTGGTCATCCAGGCCAAACGGGGTTGTAACACCACTCCCATCCAGCTTTCCGCCAGGGTGGCCAGGATCCCGGCCAGCCAGCAGATGACCAACCAGAATGGGCTGCCCCCTACCCATTCCCCGCCAATCCCCCAGGCCAACCCGGCCATCCCTGCCGCTGCCGCCACCCCCGCCAGGGATCCCTCTAGGCTCACGGCTCCTTCTGTGCCCGCCGGCACGGACTGGAAGGTGGTGATCAAAAAGGTCTTGCGGCCATAGGCTTTCCCCACCTCGCTGCTGACGGTATCGGCCAATTTCGCTGCAAAGCTGGCGCTGTATCCCAACCACCACAGGGGATGCGGGAAGAAAGCGTATCCTAGCGCACATACTGCCCCGGTTAAAGCGGATCCCCAGACGTTCTCCGGCCCTCGCGCCCCCTCTCGCTTTTCGGCGATCCCCTGCGCCTGCTTGCGCCGGATCCCCAGTTTGGTTACGGCTGTTCCCACTAAAAAATAGGCAGCTACCACCGCGTAGCCCCGCCCCCCCAGCCCCCCCCACACCAGCAGGCCCAGCAGGCCCGCGTGGATGACCCCTGCTCGCGTCAAAGCCTTCTGAGGGCTCAGCAGACCCAGCACCACCAGAGCCAGGTTGAGCCAGAGTGCCACCCCCCACTGACTCAGAAGCCACGCTTGCCACATATACCCTTAAACTTTAGCCACAGCAATTTGGCCAGATAATTCTCAGCACAAGCACCAATATAGCAATCCGTGTTAAATCGTAAAAAAATCTTTTATCGACTAAATGCCTCTCCCTGTAAACGTGCCGGTCAAATCTCCCACCACCCTCCTATTCCTCTTAGAAGGAATCAGCACCCGGCCTTCCCTTGTCTATCCTCTCCCTGAATTCCTGAGAATCTTATCCCCTATCACCTTCGTATGCTCTTCTTGCCAACTCTCTGGTAATGCCTCTGCTTGGGTAATATCCTGCTTTGCCCTGCTGTGATTCTAAACACTAACGGCTTCCCCAAACCATCCACACTCACATGGATCTGAGTGCTGTATCCACCTCGACTCCTCCCCAAAGCTTGCTCCCCTTTTTTTGCGGCTGCCCAGGGGTGAGCACGAACGACAGTTGAGTCAAGGATAAGATGCTCTAAGTCAGGGTCTTTCCCAAACTCCCAAGCAACTCCAGCGATGGAATCTCTGGTGTATCATTTTCCATATCTTTTTGGGAGGTAGCGCCACGCGGATCCAGAGCGAGCTATTACAGCAGGCCTTGGATAAACTGTTTGCATCCTGCCTCTTTGCCGATGTGGATCTGGATTCTGTTTTCAGGAAAGCTATAATTTTTTGCTATTTTATTTGCTGTGATCTGCAGCAAGATAACTCATCAGACCTTACCCAAAAACTGTCCTTATCATAACTAAATGCAAAAAACCTAACGACTACACCTTCTGCCGTTCAACCGGGATCTTCAGCCAACGGCTCAGCTCCGCGGCCAGCCATTCCAACTCTGGCTCTTGCAGATCCTTTAGCTCGTACTTGCGGTTGCCCGCCCAGATGTTCAACTGTGGGCTTACCTCCACCCGATCCCCATCGGAATCCCGTCGGGTATGGCGCGGAATCAGCTCTAGCCGGTCAATATCCCATCGCCGACTGGGGGGAACGTTGCCAAACCTCAGGCCAAGCACCTCGTGAACCAGGCGAATGTATTCTGTGTCGATCCGTAGGTGGGCCTTGCCGAATAGGCCGTAGAGGATCCCGCCCACCATCCCCAACCCCACCGTCCAGAAGGGCAGCATGAATAGGCCAAGCACCAGATTGGCCGGAAAAGGCTCAAGCACAACCGATATGATCGTGAAAAAGGTGGTGAAGGAGTTCCAAGCGATGGCGAAAGGCAGCAACGCCAAAACACCGGTTTGCCGGGCCGGGATCACCACCTGAAAGGTCTGTTCGGACTTGTGCAGTTGAATCCGGCTGCCTGCTGGCTGTCGAGTAGGGACTGCTGCTGCGTCTGAGGGAATCAAGGCAGGACGACGATCCAAATGCTCCAGCGCCTCCAGGGCCTGCCGGGCGGAAGCGGGACGATCTGCCGCCAAAGGTTCCGTCATCCACCGCAGCCAGTCGCGGAAGGGCGGGCTCAGGTGCACCGCTTGCTCGAACACAATCCGGGCTCCCTCCTGGGGCAGATCCGCCGGGTGTTGGCCGGTGAGCAGGTGAATCAGGGTGGCACCTAAGCTGTAGAGATCGGAAGCGGGCACGGTTCTGCCGCCAAATTGCTCTAGGGGCATGTAGCCGTAGCTCCCCACCACGGTGTAGGATCCCTGCTCCCGGGGGGCAGCCGCCTGAACCGAGCCAAAATCCACTAGGTACACCTGCTGGTCGGATCCCAAGAGAATGTTGCTGGGCTTGAGATCTCGGTGAATGACGGGGGGATGGAGTTCGTGCAGGTAGACGAGAATGCGCAGCAGCTTTTGCGCCAGCTCCCGCACCTCCGGCTCGGCAAAGCGCCGCCCTTGCTCCATCCACTCCTGCAAAGAGGGGGCGTCGATGTAGGTTTGCACCAGGGCCAGGCCCCGTCCTCCCTCAAAGCTAACCTCGAAGTGGTCGCGGTATTGGGGAATGGCCGGATGGGAGAGGGTCTGCAGGATCTGGGCTTCCCGCTCGAACAGCTTCAGGTCGGCCCAATCAAAGTCTGGCCCAAAGAGCAGCAGCTTGATCACAACCTGCTCCGAGGTGAGCAAATCCTGGGCCAGATAGGTGTGTCTGCCGCTGCGCTTGCTCAATCGCCGCTCTGGCCGATAGCGACTGTGCCAAATTGGACGCTCTGGAGCCATATCCCCTCCTCAGGTCTGACCCTGCTGGTTGTTTCAGCTTTAGCTTATCCTTGTCCCTTTTGGATCCCTGCCGCCGCGCCCCTCAAAAACCGACTAGAGTGAGTGAAGAGATGTGAAGTAAGCTCTCAGGTTGTATGGCCTCGCACCTGAAGATTCAAAAAATCCTTTATGTACGGCTGCCCTGCAACCCCATTTTTCCCATCGGGGTAGTCTATCTGGCCGATCATGTCCACAAGCTGTTCCCCCAAGTTGAGCAGCGCATCTTCGATATGGGCACCTTCCCGCCCTTGGATTTTCGCCGCCGCATGCTGGAGCAAATCGATCAGTTTCAGCCGGATTTGCTGGTTTTCTCTTGGCGGGATATTCAAGTCTATGCGCCGGTGAACGGGCGGGCCGGCAATCTACTGCAACACTCTTTTGAGTTTTTCTACGCCCGCAACCCCCTGAAAAAATTGCGGGGATCCCTGAATAGCCTCAGGCTGGTGCTGGCCTACTATGGCGAGATTTGGCGCAACACCCGGCTGGTCTGGCAGGGGATCCGCAGGGCCAGGCGCTACAAACCTCACGCTGAAGCGGTGTTGGGGGGTGGGGCAGTCAGCGTCTTCTATGAACAATTGGGCCGCTATCTGCCCAAAGGCACCATCATCTCGGTAGGGGAGGGGGAAACCCTGCTGGAAAAAGTAATCCAAGGGCAAAGCCTTGCTGCAGAGCGTTGCTATCGGGCCAAGCTGGAACAGCCTCGCCCAGGCTTGATCCACGAGCCGCCCCAACCTCTGCAAAAAACCGCCTGTGATTACACCTACATCACCGCCATTTGGCCGGAAATTGACTACTACTTAGAAGGGGGCGACTTTTACATTGGGGTACAAACCAAGCGCGGCTGCCCCCACAACTGCTGCTACTGCATCTACACCGTCATCGAAGGCAAGCAGGTGCGCCTCAACCCTGTGGATGAGGTGATCCGAGAAATGATGCAGTTGTACGAGCGAGGAGTGCGAAACTTTTGGTTTACTGACGCCCAGTTTATCCCTGCCCGCCGCTACATTGAGGATGCGGAGGAATTGCTGCAGAAAATCCTTGATGCCGGCATGACCGATATTCGTTGGGCTGCCTATATTCGGGCCGACAACCTCACCCCAAAGCTGGCCGAGCTCATGGTGAAAACCGGCATGAGCTACTTCGAGATCGGCATCACCAGCGGATCCCAGGAGCTGGTGCGCAAAATGCGCATGGGCTATAACCTGCGCACGGTACTGGAGAGTTGCCGCTACCTCAAACAGGCAGGATTTAACGACCTGGTTTCGGTCAATTACTCCTTTAATGTTATCGACGAGCGACCGGAAACCATTCGGCAAACAGTACGGTACCATCGCGAGCTGGAAGCCATCTTTGGTCGCGACAAAGTTGAGCCGGCCATCTTCTTCATCGGCCTGCAACCCCACACTCATCTAGAAGATTTTGCTCGCAAAATCGGTGTTATCGACGACCGCTTTAACCCCATGCACATGACTCCTTGGACGGCGCGCAAACTGCTCTGGAACCCAGAACCCCTGGGATCCTTTTTTGGGGAAGTGTGTCTAGAAGCTTGGGATCGCAACCCCCATGATTTTGGCCGCGAGGTGATGGATATTCTGGAGCGTCGTCTTGGCCTGGCAGAGTTGGAAGAAGCCCTGAGCGCGCCTCTAACAGGGGTTTACGTGTCTTAGCTCTTGGGCCAGCAGCCTCGCTGAACCGGGCAGGATATGCTGGTCCGAAAGGAGGGATCCCTGTTGGGGTAAGGTGGCTGGCCTTCGAAGGCAGCCGGTTCTCCCTCTGTTCTGCAACCAACTGCTCCCATGCCTACTCTGCCTGCTTCCCCCACCTACTACCAACAGCTGGGGCTTTCTCCCCAAGCCAGCCTGGAGGAGATCAAAGCTGCCTACCGCCAGCGGGCACGCGAACTGCACCCGGATCGGTTGCCTGCCGATATCCCCGCAGGGTTGCGGCAGTTGGCCCAGCGGGAGTTCCTCCAGCTACAACACGCCTACCGAGTTCTCAGCGATAGCCAGCAGCGTCGGGCTTACGATCTCAGCCTCATGTCCAAACCCTTGCCTCCTCATGCGCCGGTGCAGGTGGTGCTTGAGCCGACTGCGACCTCTGTCAGTTGGCTCGCCCTCTTGAGTGCTGGACTGATAGGGGCTGCTCTGTGTTTGGCGGGCTTGGCCCTTTGGAATGCCCTCAACCCGGCCCAAGACTTGGACGCAGCCGGCAGAGTGGCCCTCCAGGCTCCTGCCAACCCGGATCCCTCTCCCTCGCCCAGGCCAGACTCCGGATGGGATGGGGATCTGCCCGCAACCTCTTCAGAGACGATGACCTCGGCCCCGGCTAGTCTTTCTGAAGCCACCTCTCCACCTTCTTCTGAGCAGATTGACCGCTTTGCCCGCACCCTCCTGGCGGTGCAACCTCTTCTGGAGAGCACCCAAAATCGCCTCCAACAGGCCAACAGCAGCGAGGAACGTCGGCAAATCGAACAACAGTTTGAGGCTGCTGCTGCCGAGATCATCGTCGCCCATCAACTGACCCCAGAGGACTATCAGCGCATCTCCGCCAGCGCCCAATTGGATCCGCAGGTGGCAGCCGCCATCACCGCAGCCGTGCGCCGTTGGAGGTCTCCGTCGCGCTAGCGGGACAGGGCCCTTGCGGCCAGCCGTGGAGAAAACACCTCGTAGATGACCGTCAAAGGCTGGCCCCTGTGCAACAAAAGATAATGCCTAGCCCAGAAGGGACCGGGACACTGCAGCAGCCGGGCAACCGGGTCTGCCTCGCCGTGGTAAAGGCCGCGCAGCTCGCGAAAGGTCTCCAGTTTTTCTTGGATCAGATTTTGGCCAATGGGCTGATCGGGATGGGGCAAGTATTGGGCCAAATGTTCAGAGTTCCACCAAGAGGTGGCATAGAGCAAGGGCTGTTGAGAGGTTGCCCCGCACAGCCAAACCCGCCGCCGCATCAAAGGGGATCCCAGCCGCCCCAAATCTCTGGCCAGCTGTTGCATGGACTTGGGGGCAGTGCCCTGCTCTGCCTGTAAATCAACCCGGCCCGTGTCCAGCAGATGAGCCTGAATCGGCTCTTGGATCAAGGCAGCAAGATTACGGGTGGTAAAGCCATCCCCCAAAAGCAGCAAGCGCAGCACGGGATCCACCTGCACCAGCTCAGGCTGTACCGGGTCTGGCTCCCCCTGCCAATGCAGCTGTAGAGGCCACCAATCGCCTTGGCCAGAGGAGACATTGCCCAAAGAGCCATCCGCAGAACGGAGAGCAGCGCTCCAAGGGGATCCGGCAGCGTCGGCATGGCAGGTGAGGGGAGAAGGGGAAAGTTCCAAGGCAGCGGTTCAGTTGTTAAGTTCTGTATCGCCCTTAGTCTAACCCACCCACCATCTCTGCTCTGAGGAGTTTCCTAGCTCGTGCCCGGCTGAACCAACAGCCGCACCACCCAGGGGACGACCACGACGACACTGATCAGGCGTGCCAAGTGCATGACCACCACTGTGCTGGTTTGGGCTCCCATGTCCAGGGCTATCAGGCTCATGTCGGAAATGCCTCCTGGAGCTGTGCCCAAGATGGCAGTCAAGCGCTCGATCCCCAGCCAACGGGAGATCAGGTACCCCGACAAGACCCCCGTGCCCACCGCAATCACTGTACAGAGCAGGGCTGGTCGCCACAGATCTTTCAGGGCCAGAAGCGTATCGGCAGTGAGCTTAGTACCCAAAAGAATGCCCAACACCACCTGCATGGCAAAACGGATCCCGGCTGGGGGAGCGGGAATTGGGATCGCCCCCCAGACATTCACCAGACCCACCGCCACCATGGAGCCCACCAGCGCTCCTGCCGGAAGCCTCAGCTTGACCCCGATCAGGGCGCCGGCCAGCCCGATCAACACCGTCCAGAGATAGCTCATCATTTGGGCTTAGCTTTGAGAAAAGAGGAACGCTGTGAGTCCGGGCCTGGCCCAACTCCTCCACGGCACTGGGCACAGACGCCGTAGAAGTCAAGCACATGGTACTCGATCGCAAATTGGTATCGGCTGGAAAGCTGTGCCTCCAAATCTTCCACCGGACAATCGGGCAAAGGCACCACCCGCCGACATTCGGTGCAGATCAGGTGGTGGCGGTTGTGGCCATTGCTGGGCAGAACCTGGTAGTAGGTCTGCTGATCTCCCAAGTTGACCGCCTGCAGCTTGCCCTCATTGCGCAGAGCATCCAAAACTCGATAAACCGTGGCCAGACCGACGGTGTGGTTGGCATTGCGCAACTCCAAAAAGATCTCTTGCGCCGAAAGGGGCTGCGACTGCTGCTCTAGCACCTCCAGAATCAATTTCTGGTTGCGGGTCTGGCGGGAAGAAGACATGATCCCTTCGTGTAGGTCGTTCTTGGGGGTCAACGCTCAGCGTCTGCCTCAGCTTTCATGCGCTCTAGGGTCTGGTGCATCTGGTCAAACATTTGGGTCAGGGAGAGCCCAAACCCCCCAAGCTGAGTTTGCAGTTGTTTGATGGTCATTTGAGCCATAAAGTCGTCGGAGAGTTCCAGCCGCTTCATGAAAATGCGCTGGCGCTCCAGCAACTCCTCCATCTGTTCGATGAAGATTTTTTTGCCTTCCCGGTCGAATTGGCCGTACCGTTGACCAAGCTGCATCAGGTTTTGGAAATCCTGAAACAGTTGCTTGGCTTCCTCTTGGACGATCTCAGAGTCGAAGAAGCTCATGGCCTTCCGTTTGCCCTGAATAAACTGCATTGGGTATACCCATCCTATCCGAATCCGATTGCCTCAGCAGGAGGCAACCCCTCCTGCGAGTACGGGATCCCGCCCTTCTGGCTCAGGATAGACTCTGGCTTGTTTGCCTCGGTGTCCGGTATGCTTCCGTTTCCTTGCGTTAAGGCTTACACTCAGCCGGCTGTGGCCCGGCGGTGGTGCGAACGGGTGCAGGGATCCCGACCTCTGTTTCTGGCCTGCTTGGGGTTTACCGAAACGGCTCTTGTTCCGGGCATTTCGGCTGCCGGCGCTACCCCCTCCTTGCGTCGCTACACAGCTCTTGCCGATGGGGAAGTGTTGCTGGCGGGCCATTCTCACCGCTTGCCCACCTCTCCGGATGGCTATCCTTCCCCAGTGGTGATCAGCTGCGCCATCCTGAGGGAGTTGGGGATCCCGTGCCGAGTGTTCGATTGTGGCTTGCCGGAACCTTTGCCGGGGGCAGAAATGGTGAGCTCTGGGGGAGTGGCCCGCTGCTTGAGCACAGGACAGGCTCTGTCTTTGGAGCAGGTGGGATCCCTTTGGCAAGAAGGGTACGACCGCGGATCCCGGCTGGAGCAAGGCTACTGTGTGATTGGGGAGTGTGTGGCAGGGGGCACCACCACGGCGCTGGCGGTGTTGTTGGGACTGGGGTGGGCAGCAGAGGGCATGGTAAACAGCAGCCACCCGGTCTGCAACCACGCCCAAAAGCTGGCCTTGGCCCGGCAGGGATTGGCCCGTCTGCCAAGGGGAGCTTCTGCTGCTGAGGTGGTGGCGGCAGTGGGGGATCCCATGCAGCCCTTTGTGGCCGGGTTGGCGATGGGCGCAGCGCAACGGGGAGCGGTGCTGCTGGCAGGGGGAACCCAAATGTTGGCGGTGCTGGCCTTGATGCAGCGCTGGGGGGAAGAGCAGGGGATCCCTTGGCCCCCAGAGAACGTGGTTGTGGGAACCACCCGCTGGGTGGCAGAGGATCCCTCGGGCAATACGGTGGCCTTGGCAGAATTGTTGGGGGTTGCTCCCCTTTTGGCCACCCAACTGAGCTTTGCCAATAGCCGCTATCTGCCTCTACAGGCTTACGAGCGGGGCTATGTCAAGGAAGGGGTGGGGGCGGGTGGGCTGGCCATTGCCAGCAGCCTTCACGCCGGTTGGGGCCAAGCGGAGCTGTTGGCAGCAGTTGAGCGCAGCTACGAACGCCTGGTGCTTCAGGCCGGCTCCAAGGGGGCCATGGTCAACCCCTCCCGCAGCAATTGCTGATGGTAGAGCTCCGCCTGTTCTTGAGGGCCGACCCAAACAACTGCTTGCCCTTCGGCATCCACCTGCACGGTCAGTTGCCGCGCTAGGGGCAAAGTCATGCCGGGGATGTATTTCAGCAGACATTCCGTAACGTGCTGAAAGGTATTGAAATCGTCATCCAAGACGATCACCTTGAAGTGGGGGTAGGGCTGGCGAACCTGGGTTCTCGAGGGCGAGAACTGCTGAGCAGGTCGAGTTGGAGCTTCCGTAGTCATAGCAGAAGAGATCGACACAACTACCGAGTAACTTGGGTCTCTCAGGGGTGAGAAACCGGTCGCTTCTGATGATCTATCTCTATCTAGTTTCTAGTCTAATTGGCATCTTGTTGGCAGCTTGTGTCTGTATTCGGATCCCTTGTCGGTCGTTGGCGTCAGCGATAGAGCATGGTTCCTCTAAAGCTCTTCCCGCAGCGGGCGGCGGGGCTTTTGCCCGCCGAAGTGGCGCTCGAAATACAGGGCAGTGGCCCGGCGTAGAATCCCGGCTTGGGCAAGGGCCTGACACAGGGATCCGCCTGGCGGCAGGTGCTTCTGGATCTGTTCGATTTGGGCGGCGCTGACCAATCCAGAAGCCTTGAGGTAGTCGGCCACGTGGCGTCCCCCTGCCAGTTGAACAGAGTAGCCCCCTTCGCTGAAAAATTTGACGGTCTCCGGCTTGAGGCCGCTGTGGTGGGCCAGCACATCCGTGAAGGTGCCCCCTTCCTTTTCCCAAGCGTGAATGACAGTTTCGATGCCGGCATTGTCGATTAGGCCAGCCGCCCGCAATTGGGTCAATACCCGCTGTACCCAGGGGGTAGCCCGCTGTAGAGCTTCCAAGTCCTCTTCCCCCAAATATTGCTGCGGGGGCAATTCGCTTTCTGGGGCACTCAGCTCGGCTGCCCAGTCGGCTACGGTCAGGGCCTTGAGATCCTCTGTCTCTGGCCGGGCTTTCTCTGGAGCTGGGGTCGGTGCGGCTGAAGGTGGGGAAGTTCGCCGGGCTTCGGCTACCGCTGCGGCTAGAGCACGGTTTTCCGCTTGGGCCGCCTGCAGTTGGGCCTGGAGCTGGCTCACTTGGGCTTGGGCTTCCTGCAAGCGATCTTGAGTTTCTCGCAGTTGGGCTTGGGTTTCTTGGAGCTGCACCTGCAAGCGGTGGGTGGCCTCGGCAGCTTCTTGGCGAACGTGGGCTAGGTCGGCAGTTAAGCGCTGTTTCGTGGACTGGGCCAGTTGGAGTTGATGTTGGTGCTCCTGCAGCGATTGGTTCAGGGCGGCCACTTGGGCTTCCATTTGCTGCAGAGTATGACGCAGGTGGGTTTGCTCTTGGAGCTGCTGTGCCTGATCCTGCTGTATCTTCTGCTGCTCCTGCAATCGGGATCCCAGCTTTTGCAGCTGGTGTTTGGCCTGAGATTGCCATTCTGTCAACTCGTGGCAGCGGCGCCGCAGGGTCTCCAGCTCTGCTTGGGCGGCTTGCAATTGCGCGGATCCCTGAGCTTGCTGAGCTTGGAGTTGCTCCTCCAGTTCCCGAATGCGCTGCTGGGCAGCCTTTTGTTGTTCAGTGCCCTGCTGGATTTGGGCTTCCAATTGGGCAATGCGCTGCTGCTGCTCCTGCTGGCGGGCTTGATAGTCGGCAACCTGCTGCAGCGATTGTTCGACCAGGAGCTGTTGCTGCTGCCGCTGCTGCTCCAGTTGCGCTTCTAAGATGGCAATTTGCTCTTGGTAGCGCTCCAGCTGGGCTTTGTATTGCTGGGTAACTCTGTAGGTCTCTTGGGCTACCTGTAGAGGGGAGACATAAAGAGGGGGCTGATCGGGAATGGTGGACCACTGCTCCACCATCACTTCCCAACTGTTGGCAGCTCCTTTCTGGCGCCGCAGCCGCTGCTGCTTGTCCAAGGCCCATTCCAACCAGTGGGGTTGTACCCAGCCCTGCTGCACCAAGATCTCCCCCAGCTTGCGCTCCGGGTGCTGCCGCTGCTGAATCAGGGCCTGATGGATGTGCTCCAGCTCCAGATACCCATGCAGCATCAAGATCTCGCCGATACGCACCAGTTCGACCGGGATCAACGGATAGAGATCTTGGGGGGCAATCCAGCCGTGCTGCATACACAGCTCCCCCAACATCAAGGGGGTATCGGCCTTTTCCCACATGGCCTGAGCCAGTTGGGCGGGGGTGAGCAGTCCTGCTCGGTTGAGGGCTTCTCCCAAGCGGATCTCAAACTTTTCCTGCTCGATGGCGGTTGGGGTGGGGCTGGTCGGCGGATTCATTGGGCCTCTCGGACGGGAAGAGTAAGCTCTGCTACAACTATCGTAGTGGAAAATCCTTAGAGAAGTAGCATGCTGCAACCGAAACGCATTTTGTCAAGCCGAGGATCCACGGATTTTGCCGGAACGTCAGTCTTTAAGCCTCAAGAGGGGCGCTGTTCTTGGCTTTGGGCGAACTGTTGCAGCCGCCGCAGCATCAGCAATTGTCCCAAGCCCAAGGGCAGGAGAGAGACGGCCTCTACCCGCAACTGCACCCAGCCGTTCCCCCACAGCCAGTCACAGTAGCCATCGGCTCCTCCCCACATCAGCAGGCGCAGCCGTTCCGGCAGCAGGGTTTCGACCTGGTGCATGATCGAGAGGGGGCCCCATTGGGCCGCAAAGGTGCTGCCCAGCTCCAGCCTTTCGGGAAGGGATCCCTGCAGTTGCTGGGGCCAGATCCACTGCTGCAGCAACCCCACTTCTGTCAGACAGCGCTGCATCGTCGATGCACTGGCCTCGACTTCAACCCGGATGGTGGATGATTGAAATGTTCCTAACATATCCGTTCCGCATGGGCGAGCTGGTGACCGGCACAACAGTCTGTGCCACGGTTCTCCCGGCGATGCCTGACTCTATTCTGGTCAATTTGTAGGGTTTGCCCACCCTTTCTCAGCAATCTTGTCTTTGAATCGTCCCCATTTGGTAGCTATCTTTGCCCAGAGCTTGGATGGAAAGATCGCAGCCCATCGAGCGCAGAGGCCCTCCTTCAGCAGCCCTGAGGACTATCGGCATTTGGAAACCCAAGCTGCTCAGCAACAGGCTTTGATCATGGGGGCAGCCACTCTGCGGGCCTACGGCACCAGTCTGCGTATTCGGGATCCCGAGTTGATCCAACGCAGAACTGCTCAGGGCCTCTCTCCCCAGCCCCTGACGATCATCTGCTCTGGCAGCGGAGATATTCCTGAGGATTTGCCGTTTTTTCGCCAGCCCCTCACCCGTTGGCTGTGGACAACTCCCAAGGGATCCCAAATTTGGCAGAACCGAACCGGCTTTGAGGATATCTGGGTGGCTGCCGATTGGGATCTGCCGGCACGGCTGGCCCGCCTGCGCAGCTTGGGCATTGAACGGGTGGGGTTGTTGGGCGGGGGGCGGCTTTTGGGGGCATTTCTGCAGGCAGGAGCCTTGGATGAGCTGTGGGTTACCCTCGCTCCGGTGCTGCTGAGTGGATACGCCGATGCCCCTGCCAGCATTGAGGGTTGGCAAGTGCAGGGATCCCCGCCCCAGTTGGAGCTGCTGGAATGCCGCCGTGGCTCCAAGGAGCTGTTTTTGCGCTACCGAGTCGAGTGGCCCTGAGAAATGCTCGACACAAACACAAAAATTTTTGGACAAATTCAGATTTCCCAGAAATCCACAGGTTTTCCCCAGGCTTTCCACAGGCGGGCGGGCCGTTTTCCACAGGGCTTTTTCCTCGGGGGGCGGCATCGGGGGTTTCTGTGGAAAAGTTGAGGTGGGTAAGGTTCAGGCGACTACACCCTGAGAAACGTAACGGGATCGCGCCGTTTTTTCCGATCCCATCAAGGCCAATGGAGAGCTTTTGTCCTGTTGGATCCCTGGCTTGGGATTGACATCCCCCATAGGGCAGAGGGCAGAATAGCCCCACCTGAGGGCGAGTGGTGTGGAGATTTTCCCGAGCGCTCTCCTTAGAAAGAAAAGACTTCATCTGTTCTACGGCCCACGACAGGCTTAGGAACAGTTGTGCATGCCCTCCCTCCCATCCGCTGGGATAGGGGCAAGCTATGAACCTATATTGCTTGCTTTTCTGCTTGCGAGCCTGCTGAGGCTCTTGGCCTATCTAGGTTGGGTTTTGATGTTGCGGGTTCGCTCTGTTCGAGCTGCCCAAGTTTTGGCTGTGGCCGCAGGTTTTGCGGGATGCCGTTTTCTCCCCTCTTGACCCCGAGTGAGTGGTTGGACTATGAGTTCTCACAGCGTTAGCATTTTGAGCGAAATTCCCGAGGAGCTGCATGACACCCTCCAAAACTACCTCTCCCGCCATCCCGACTGGGATCAGGATCGGGTGGTGACGGCAGCGCTCTCGTTATTCCTGCTCCAAAGCGGGGAGAGCGACCGGCGGGCGGCACGCATCTACTTGGACAGCCTGTTTCGCCGCAACTGAGCCCCAGGGATGGCCTGTGAAAAGTGGGGCAGTGGGAACCTTTTGTTAGCCTGAGTAGGGATCCTGTCCCACCGCTGTCATTTGGACACTGAGGGGAGGGGGCTAAGAAGTGAAAGGGATCTCAAAAGAGGCAAAAAAGAGCATGACTCTAGTCAATAATAAGCTCAACTATACTGAA
>NZ_JANSIM010000154.1:0-6164 GCF_047502655.1 Synechococcus sp. R5-12
TGAGTTCCCTGAAGAAGTCCTCCCCCGCGGCAATGCGCTCTAAAGGAAGCCGTTCTGGTCTCGTCAGGGATCCGCTCCCGGCGAATCTTGAGTAATCAAAAATCAAAAACTAAAGAGTTCAGGGATCCCTCATGGGATCCCTTTTTGTGTTGGGCGCGAGGTGGCTAGGAAGGGATCCCATCTCGCAAGCGGGCGCGAATGGCTTGCCAGATCTGTTCAACCAACTGGGGCGGGCTAGTTTCTGACCGGATGGGCACCCGCACATCGGCTTGGGCGTAGAACGGCTCTCGCTCTTGCATCAGCTTGTACAGGGCAGCTTGGGGGTCGGGGGTTTGCAGCAGGGGGCGTTGGCCGGGATCCCGCTTGAGCCGCTGCCAAATCAGCTCGGGGGCCACATCCAGCCAAACAGTGAGGCCATGGTGCAAGTAGCTCCAATTTTTGGGGCGCAACACAATGCCGCCGCCTGTGGCGATCACCAACCGGGTGTAGCTGCTCAACTGGGCCAACACCTGCGTCTCCAGATCCCGGAAGTAGGCTTCCCCATGCTCGGCGAAGATCTGAGCGATGGAAGAACCCCCCACCTGCTCCACCAGACCATCGGTGTCGAAAAATTGAAAGCGCAACTGGGCTGCCAGCTCCGCTCCCACCGTGGATTTGCCGCTGCCCATCATCCCAATGAGATAAACATTCACGCCGCGCAGGCGCTCAGCTTCCTCGGGGTGGATCATGAACGGGAAGAGGTACCTAGATATAGCCATGCTCGGCCAGAAACTCCAGAGAAACGCTGCTCTCAAGGGGGGCCAAGCCTAACAATTTTTCCACATACTTGCCCAAAATATCCGCCTCTATGTTGACGGGATCCCCAACTTGGAGCTGAGAAAGGTTGGTCTCGCGGTAGGTTTGGGGGATCACAGCCACCTTGAACCAGCAGCCCCCTTGGCGCACCTCAGCAATGGTCAAGCTCACCCCATTCACCGCCACGCTGCCCTTGGGTACGATGTAACGCCCGATCTCTTCAGGAACCTTGAAGCTCAGCTCCCAGGCGTTGCCAGTGGCGGCTTGATCCCACAGTTGCCCCACCCCATCGATATGGCCGCTGACAAAATGCCCCCCTAACTTGTCTCCTACCCGCAGCGCCGGTTCCAGGTTGACTGTGCGCGGGCCGAGGGATCCCTGGCCCCAAGTCGAGCGCCGCAGGGTTTCCGGCGAAACATCGGCCAAAAAGCCATCGGGCAGAATCTCCACCACCGTCAGGCAAAGGCCGTCCACCGCCACGCTATCTCCATAGGCCAACTGAGGTTGCAACCGGGGACAGGTAACCCGTAGCTGTGAAGAATTGATCAACTGGGCTGTGCCCAAACTTCGAACCAGACCCGTAAACATTGCTTTGGCTCCTTAGGTTTTGCCGGCTGCCTTTTTGGCTTTCTGTTTTTCTCGCTCTTTGGCTCGTTTTTCGGCAGCGATTCGCTCTTGTCGGGCTTTCTCTTTCTCTTCAGCGATCTTTTCTAGATAGTAGTGATAGTTGCCCTGGTAGGCGACCAACTCTCCGTTGCGAATCTCTACAATCTTGTTGGCCACTTTTGAGATAAAGTAGCGGTCGTGAGAAACAAGGATCACCGTGCCATCGTAATGCTGTAAAGCTTCTTCCAGCATCTCTTTGGCCGGGATATCTAAGTGGTTGGTGGGCTCATCCAAAATCAGTAGGTTGGCCGGCTGAAGTAGCATTTTCGCCAACGCCAAGCGGGCTTTTTCTCCCCCGCTCAAAGCCGCTACTTTCTTAAAAACGGCGTCGCCGCTGAACAAAAAGCGACCCAACAGCGTGCGCACTTCTTCGTTTTTCCAGTCGGGCACTTCGTCATGGATGGTGTCCAAGACGGTTTTGCTCAGATCCAAAGCCTCTGCTTGATTTTGCTCGAAGTAGGCAGGGATCACATTGTGTGCTCCCAATTTCACAGATCCCTCGGTAGGTTGCTCTAGGCCGGTGATAAGACGCAGCAGGGTGGATTTTCCTGCCCCATTGGGCCCCAGAAAGGCGACGCGATCCCCACGCTCGATCAACAGCTCCGCACCCAAAAACAAAATCTTATCTCCATAAATGTGCGTCAAATTCTCGATCTTCACCACCTCGCGACCACTGCGGGGAGCAGGGGGAAAGCGAAACTTGAGGGTACGCACGTCGCCAATGGGCGCTTCGACCCGCTCGATCTTTTCCAGTTGTTTTTCGCGGCTTTTGGCCTGAGTGCTGCGGGTGGCACTGGCCCGGAAGCGATCGATGAAGGTTTGTTGCCTTTCAATTTCCTTTTGCTGACGTTCGTAGGCAGCTTGTTGTGCCTCTCGCCGTTCAGCTTTTTGGAGTAGGTATTGAGAATAGTTACCCAAGTATGTCGTAGAAACTCCTCGCTCCGTCTCCACAATTTGGGTGCAAAGCCGATCCAAAAACTCTCGATCATGAGAAACAATCACCATGGGGATCGTCAAGCTCTTGAGGTAGTTTTCCAGCCACTCAATGGTCTCCAAGTCTAGGTGGTTGGTCGGCTCGTCTAGCAACATCAAATCGGGTTTTTGCAGCAGGATTTTCCCCAGGCTGATGCGCATCTGCCAGCCGCCGCTGAAGGCGCTCACCAACCGATCCCCGTCCTCCGGCTCAAACCCCATTTCCGGCAGGATTTTCTCAATACGCGCCTCCAGTTCATAGCCATGTAAACTCTCAAATTGGCGCTGTAGACGATCTAGACGGCGCAAAAGGGTTTCCAACGTGTCCGCGTCCGCCTGCTCCATCTGTTGGGTGATTTGGGCAATTTCTTGGTGAATGCGGTTTTCCTCTTGAAAGACTGTCCAGAACTCTTCTCGCACCGTTCGGGCGGGATCCACTCCAAATTCTTGGGTGAGATAGGCGATGCGCAGGTTGGCGGGGCGGATCACCTCGCCGCTGGTCGGTTCTTCTTGCCCGCAGATAATCTTGAGCTGGGTGGTCTTTCCGGCCCCGTTTACTCCCACTAGGCCGAC
Organism: Synechococcus sp. R5-12; assembly: GCF_047502655.1. NCBI lineage: Bacteria > Bacillati > Cyanobacteriota > Cyanophyceae > Synechococcales > Synechococcaceae > Synechococcus > Synechococcus sp. R5-12. Next base: position 3,007 of record NZ_JANSIM010000154.1, read on the forward strand.
GCGATCCCCAGGCTTAACTTCCCAGTTCACATCCTTGAGCACCTCACCGGTGGGATAGATTTTGCTAATGTGTTCCAGTCGCAGCATAATGCTCCTTGGGGATCGGGACCAATTGGAGAAGTGTGGCGTTTTCTTTACATTCTTTACTCGATTTTACGTATTCTTGGGATCCCTGTCCATGGATCCTGGGCAATTTCTGCTTGATTTCTCCCTCTCATTGATCTTGCCGGGATCCACGACAGCGTTTAATATTTCTGGTTTGCCTTCAGAAGTGCCTGCTGAACCCTGTTCGATCTTTTTTCATGTCTTCAGGGCTTGTTTGTCGGTACCCTTAGTATGGACTCTTTTGCCAGAAGCCTTGTGAGGCTTCTCTAAGGCTTAAACGACCTCTAATGCCAGCGGGGAAAAGCCAGTTCCTGAGAGAGATTGAAGTAGCCGGTCGTGATGACAATGAGGAAGGTTGATCGGATAAGTTTTCAGTGTATGGGATGCTTACTTCGTCTCTTGTTTCTGAAATCCCCGGCAACCTATTTTTCTCTTTTGGGCATGTCCTAATGAGCTATCAATCCATTGACATTAGCAGTCAGCTCAGACAAGTTATGGTCTCTTGAGTTGACTTCTTATCTAACATAAAACCTTTGTTGATTTTGACAGGAAAGCCAATGGCGACGGGGATCAACTCAGAAGGACACTACGCCTTGGCTTGATCCTCGAGGGAACGGGGGGATCCCTGAAACAGGGCAGGATGACCTGTTCTGCCTCCCTGAACCGACAGAGGATTTTGTCTGTGGGCAGGCGGCTGTTGGGCCAGAAGCCGCTTCACCTCTGCATTAAGCTGACTTTCGTTGAAGGGCTTGGTCAAGTAGGCGGTTGCCCCCGACCATTTGCCGCGGATGCGGGCCAGCAGACCATCGCGAGCGGTAACCATCAGGATGGGAAGGGACTTAAACTCTTCTAAGCTGCGCACAATGCGGCAAAGCTCTAGACCATCGATCCCCGGCATGGCGATATCCATCAACAACAGGTGGGGCCGATGCTGAAACAACAAAGGAAGCACCTCGGCGGGGTTGCCTGTTGTGATCACCTGATAGTTGGGCAAATACTGCCGTAGGATTTCCTGCATCACCACGCTGTCGTCCACCGCCAAGATGGTTATCGGGTTGTGGCGCTTGGTCTGCAGCAGCTCTTGGGGTGTTTGTAGGCTGACCAAACCTTTTTTCGCCCAGGAGGCAAAGAGATTGGCCACCTCCAGCCGATCCCGGCACAGCTTCTTGGCGATTGCTTCCAGCGACTGGCCATCTTTGGTGAGGGTGTGGAGCTTCTGTCGTTGCTCATCGGTGATGCGGTAGCGGTTGACCCGTTCCCAATTGACCACCGGCACCGCCAACAGGGTTGGGATCGCCACCTTCAAATCTGCCCAGCGATCGTGGCGCCGGGCGGCTTCTTGCAGCAGCGGCTCCAACTCAAACCCGCCAATGGGGGCCTCTTGGGCGACCTGCTCCTGCACCTCAAAGTAACAGGTGCCTGCCCGTTCGAATAGGTAGCGGTCGAAATCGGTAAGCAGGTTGAGCCACAGGGCATCTTCCAGCTCCCCCGGCTTGAGCAGGCCCAATTGCGTGATAGCCTCCAGCAGCTCAGGTAAGGAATGGTCTTTCATCAAGCGCTCTTGCACCACCGAGATGGCCCGCTGTGGCCATTCCAAGTTGAGGCGAGGAATAAAGCGGGAGAGGCGTTTCAGCAGGATTTGCGTGTTGAGGGGTTGATCGGCAGAAAAAAGCAGCCTGCCGTGGTAGTAGGTCAACACCCAGGGTTCCGCACCCTCAGAGGGATCCAGTCCCTTGAGGTGAATGTGCAGATATCCAGTGGTAAACCGCCAACCTTGCTGCCTGAGCAGTGGCGCAAGTTCCTCCGAGCCGAACACAAAACGGGACATGCAGCGTTCTCCGGGCCAACTTCTTCAGGCCAAATGAGCAGCGACTCACCTCAGCCACACGCTCAAACCGTCGAAAGGAGAGCTTCAGAGAGCTCACTTATTTTAACAACTGGCCGATCTTAGCTTTCCCGGCCATTCCTTTACAGCAAGGGAATACCGCTTTGCCAACCAGGATATACACCCATGCAATCCCATATGCAGTGCCTTGAAGGATTACCATTGCAAGGCTAGGGTCCGGCTATGGCTCTATCTTTCTAAATTGAGAGCCTGCCGTTGGGCTTGTAGCAATTCTTGGATCCCGGCTTGGGCCATCTCCAACATTTGCAACAGTTGCGGGCGACTGAAGCAGGCGGCTTCGGCAGTGCCCTGGATCTCGATGAAGGATCCCTGCTCGTTCATAACAATGTTCATGTCCACCTCGGCTTGGCTGTCTTCCTCATAGCACAGATCCACAAGTACCTCTCCCTGAACAATTCCTACTGAAAGGGCCGCCACCTGCTGCCGCAGCGGGGATCCCTGGGCCGGATCCAGCGCCCCCTGTTTGTACAGCCAAGTGATGGCGTCGTGCAGAGCCACATAGCCCCCTGTGATCGCGGCGGTGCGCGTTCCGCCATCGGCCTGCAGCACATCGGCATCGACGGTGATGGTACGGGATCCCAGCTTGCGAAAATCCAAGGCGGCGCGCAGACTGCGCCCGATGAGCCGTTGGATCTCGGCAGTGCGACCCGATAGTTTCAACATCTCCCGCGGCTGTCGTTGTTGCGTGGCTCCGGGCAACATGCGGTACTCAGCCGTCAGCCAGCCTTGGCCGGTGTTCTGCAAAAAAGGGGGAACTTCTTCGGCTACACTGGCGGTGCAAAGGACATGGGTATGGCCGAACTTGACCAACACCGAGCCAGGGGCATAGCGGGTAAAGTGGCGCTCAAAGGAGACTGGGCGCAGTTGAGCAGCCGTGCGATTATCTGGGCGTTGCCAGCTCATGGGCAGTTCAAAGAGGGATCCCTCGCATTGTCAACCATGTCTGCCCAATGCGGCTCAGGACTTGGAATCTTTGCAGAACATGACTGGGGCGACGGCTGCGGACGGAATTGGTCTGGGAAGGCAAGGACGACAAGTGTAGCAACCGCCGCAAATTGGATATTGCCGGGTATGCCACCTCTACGCGGAAGAAAGTGAAGCACTTGTAAACTACCCGACACCCGCGCTATGCGCAGGGTGCGGGCTT
>NZ_JANSIM010000155.1:0-6327 GCF_047502655.1 Synechococcus sp. R5-12
TTTCAGTATAGTTGAGCTTATTATTGACTAGAGTCATGCTCTCCCACCGTGCGGCACCCCGACAAACGGGCAGAATACCCCCCATCCGCAAAGAACTTGAAAGTGCTATGCCTCCGGCACCCTACCGGGAACCGCACCGCTACCGCGACCGTGGTTGCCTTCAGGCCGGTACACTCGCCAATGACCGCGGTCAGCTTGCCCCCCGACTGTTGCCAGCGGCTGAGGATGTCTTGGATCTGGGGCCGATCCAGCAAGCCCGCTGCCTGCAAGTTTTGGAACAGATGCCTGGCCCATGGGGTGAGTTCTGCCAACAAGGGATCCGTCGGCGTATCCTCAGGAGTGTCGGCGTCGGTCTCGGGTTCCTCCGGTCTCCCCGTAAGGACTGCGTTTCGCTCACGCAAGCGTGCTGGCCCATCTTTGGCGGTTGAGCCAGAGAAGTTGGCTGCTCTCAACTGAGCCTGCGCTGCCTCGGCGATCAGCTTTTGCTGTTCGTAACTCACCTGCAGCAGACGGTTGCGATCGCGTTAGCGGTGCGGAGCACTTTTCTGCTCAATCTTGAGATTCTCTTGCAGGGACTCCAGGCTCTGCCGATAGGCCGCCAGCAGCTCTCGCGCGTCTCGCAGTTCCACCGTCAAGTTGGCCTGCTGCTGTTGAAGGGCGCTGAGGCGGGATCCCGTGGTTTTCAGTTGTTGTTGAGCTTGCTCCAAGGCTTCTTGGCGGGCTTGCAGGGATCCCTCCAGTTGGACAATGCGCTGGTCGGCCTCGGCCCGTTCTGCCCTGAGCTGGTGGATCAGGGCTTGGCTCTGCTGCAGTTGCTCCTCCAGTTGGGCAATGTGCGCTTCGTAGTCACGGTTGGCTGCCATCAGCCGCGCCATTTCCGCTTGCAGTTGTTGTAGCTGCGCCTGTAAGCTTTCCACCTGCTCTGGGGGAACATAGCCGGAAAGCCGCGCCATTTGGGCCTCGTGCTCTTGCTGTAGCTGGGCGTAGCGCTCTTGCCACATCTGCAAAGCGGCCCTCAGCTCCGCAATCTGTTGCTCCAAGGCGGCAACCTGCTCTGGCCAGAAGAAATCCAGATGCCGGGATGGGGCAGCTTCTGGCTCTGCAGCTTGCTGGGCAAGTTGGGCCTGCAGCTGATCCCGCCCCGACCGGAGCTGCTGGAGCTGCTGGAGCGCCGCTTCCAATTGAGCGCGTAGGTCAGCCACAACGCTGCTGGGCACCGAGTCCAACTGGCGTTTCTGCAGAATCTGGATTTGCTCTTGCAACTGCTCCAATTCCGACTGATAGCAATCTTGCTGGGTTTGCAACTGCCGCTGCGCCCTTTGCTCAGCAGCGCGGGCAAGAGCCAGCTCCGTTTCCAGCCTTTGCAGTTGTTCCCGCCAAACCCGCAAATCCTGCTGCAACGTTGCCTGGTGCTGGAGCTCTGCTTGTTGGAGACGGATGGTGGCTTCCAGTTTTTGAATGCGCTGCTGATACTGGTTTTGAAAATCGGCAATCTGCTGGTTCATGTTGGCCAGGATCCGATCCCATTCCTGTTCCTGGAGCTCGATTTGTAGCCGCAAGGCTTCCACTTGCTTGCGGTAGTCAGCCAAGGTGGCCGGTTGAGGCTCATCGGCAAAGGGATCCGAGGCCGCCGCAGCCAATGTTCCAGGGATGGGATCTCCCCCAACTGCGGATTCGAGACTCGATGGCTGAATTGTTCCCTCGCAAGGGATCTTGGCCTCTTCGGGTACAGCCAAATCCTGGGCCAGAGCTTCTCGACCAGGAGTTGCCGCTCTTTGGGGGGTAAGCTGAACCTCGGGTTTGGGATCCCTGGCCAAAAAAGGCTGCAGCGCCTCCCACGCATTGGGGGAAGCCATCCGCTGCAGTTGCACCTGAACATCCAAGGCGCGATCCAAAATGGCTGGCTGTACCCAGCCTTTCCAGGTGAGAATCTCCCCCAATTTCCGCCCGTAGCGACGCTGTTGGGCCAGAGCAACCCGCAACTGCTCAAAATCCAAGTGGCCCAGTGCCACCAAAATCTCTCCCAGAGAAAGGGACTGGCTGGGCAGGAAGCGGTAGAGAGCGGCTGGGGTGAGCCAGCCGTGCTCGAGACACACTTCTCCCAACTTGAGGTGGTTTTGCTGTTGCTCTCGCAGGGCCTGAGCCAACTGGGATTGGGAAATTAGCCCTGCCCGCAGCAGACGCTGTCCCAGCGGCAAGCTCGACTCAGCCTCACCGTCAGCAGCACCCCGCCCCTCCAGAAAGGGGAATGGGGTAGAGCCACTCTGGGAGGAAGAGGAGCGCGGAGGCATCAATAAAGTTCCCAGTTTAGGACTGTGTTGTTACTGTACTTTAGCTTATCGCCCCTCAGGATAAAGCACAAAGAGATGCCAACGCCACATTGACCAGAAAACTGGGTTACAAGCCCCGCCCTTTATGACGGCTTCTTGATACAGTAACTGCGAACTCCGCCAGCTTGTTCGCCTGCGGCGGCACTGAGTGCTTCGTGGTGCAGTACCTCTTACTAGAGGGACATTAGAGGGACAAAGTATCTGGGAGTCTCTTCCCAGTAATTAGGGCGGCGGCATCCCTCTTCGTGCATAGGGATGGAGCAGTACAGCCTGTTAAGGAATCAAGGGGCACAGTAGCAACACCTAGCAAACCAACTTCGGAAGCAGAATGGATTGATGAGTAGTCAAGAGGTCTCTGCTATCTGCTCCATCCCATACTTCCCGGCTCTGGAAAACTGCCGGATAAAAGGCTTCAATACCGACCACATCCTCTCAATCGGATTCAACTCTGGTGCATACACAGGCAGGTCTATGATCCGCGCACCTGTTCCTTGAATCAAACCCTCCACTTCCGAACTCTAATCACCACCTTCCGCGCATCCAGTTCCGGACATGAGTCACTTTGCAAAAACTCCAGAAAATTGCTCTTCCGCATTCCACCCTTGATAACACAACAGCCTACTGCCTCTCTCCAGGAAATAGCTTCAATAATCTTATGTTTTTTCCCTTTGCATCTCTGACGGTAACTGTAAGCTCTTTGACTGCGTAAACTCCGAGATACCCCTCCGTTCCATTGCCTCTCACACCCTTGTCTGGTCTAGAATAGCTATATCTTCCACTGGTATATTCTTGACTTCTTAACTATAGGCTAATTGTTGCCTTTGCACCTCCTCTTCTCTGATTTTTACACTGCGGTAATTCTTTTTTAGCGTCATTCCTCGCTTTTTTAAAAAGTTGTCTATCGTAACAGCACTCACATCAGTATCCAGTTGCTCTCGTAGCAGTTCTTGATACTACCACGGATAATAGTTCAGGCGCCTTTCAATGACCGTCATAACTTCTTGCCGGTGTTGTTCCAGAATACCTACTCGCTTTGTGCCGACTTTCTTGGGGGATAAATCCTGAGTTTGTTGATACTGATGCACCCAGTGGTGCAGTGTTCTTTGGGTTACCATGAACTGTTCCGCTACCTGGCGAGTGGAGGTCTTGCCTGCCTGATAAGCTGCCACAACTCTTTGGGATAAATCTAACAAATAGGTTGGTATATATCTCTCTTTTCTCTTGGATACTTGTATCCTAATTCATAGGCTGTAATCGGTGAAGTGCCAAAAATGATTCTGATTCTTGTTTCAGCATCGTTGCTGAGCAACCGCTAGGGTGTAGAGACGCGGATCTTCGACAAGAGGATCCCTAGGAAAAAACGAGAAAGAAGGAGAGAAAATCATGTCTGCCAGCACCCTTGTCCGTTGCGCCTGTGAACACTGCAACTGCAGCTTCGAGAGCAGCCAAGGCTATCGCTACGAAGGTCAACTCTACTGCAGCGAAGCCTGTGCCACCCACAATCACGAGCACCCTTCCGCCTGCTGTGTGGCTTCTCACTGCTGCCAGTAGGGTTCAAGGTAGCCCATCATCCCCAGCCCTTTCCTCTGGGATCCATTTCCCCCCTGGGCCGTTTTTGATAGGCTCCTGAGAAGTTCTACTCTTGTCGGCCAAGGGGTCGGCCTAGCTTGCATGGATTACGGCTGGCGCGAAGATACTCCGCACCGCTGGGAGCTGCTGCCCACTCCCCCCCAGTTCAATCTGGAGCTGAGCCGGGAATACGGCAAGTATGCGGCCAAGGTGATGGCCCTGCGGGGTCTGCACACTTGGGAGCAAGCGCGGGCCTTCGCGGATCCCGAACACTATTCCCCCACACCACCAGCATCCCTGCCGGATCTGGAGCGGGCGGTGGCGCGGCTGCTGCAGGCACGGGAAAGGGAAGAGACCCTGTGCATTTGGGGGGACTTTGACTGCGATGGTGTCACCAGTACCAGTCTCCTGCTCTCGGCGTTACAACCCTTGGGCTTCCGAGTCCAGTTCTCCATACCGCTGCGCAGCACCGAGGGGCACGGGCTCAATCCTCAACGGCTACAGCAGGTGCTGGCCCAGGGCTGCCAAGTGATCCTGACGGTGGATTGCGGGGTGGGCAATGCTGCCGAAATTGCCATGGCCCAAGTCCAGGGGGTGGACGTGATCGTGACGGATCACCACATGCTGCCGGATCCCTTGCCCGCTGCCTATGCGGTGGTCAACCCCTTGCGATTGCCGGCTGAACATCCGCTGCGCTTCTTGCCGGGGGTGGGAGTGGCCTACAAGTTGGCGGAGGCGCTCTACCAAGCCCTAGGGATCCCTGGTGTCGAGCAGCACCTGGATCTGGTGGCGGTGGGAATTGTGGCCGATGTGGCGGTGTTGCAGCGGGAGTGCCGCTACTTGGTGCAGCGGGGCCTGCCGGTGCTGGCCAGTACGCAGCGCCCGGGGTTGCGAGCTCTGCTGGCCCAGGTTAGCAACGGCCAGCTCCAGAGGTCGCCGACAACCCAGGATATTGCTTTTCGCATCGCCCCCAAGTTGAACGTCATTGGCCGCTTGGAAGACGCCAGCTTAGCAGTGGAGCTGCTGACCACCTCCGATCCAGAGCGGGCCCAGGCGCTGGTGCAACGGTTTGTTGCCCTTGACGAAGAGCGCCGGCAGCTCACCCAGCAAGTGATCCAAGAGGCCAGCCAACAGGTAGAGAGCTTGGATCTGACCCGGGAAGGAGCCATTGTTCTGGCGGAAGCCGGCTGGAACCCAGGGGTTCTGGAGATCGCGGCGGCGCGCTTGGTGGAGCAGTACCGCTGCCCGACGGTGTTGATTGCCAAAGACGAAGCCACAGGGCTGGGCCATGGGTCGGGTCGTTCCCTGCCAGGGGTGAACCTGGTGGAGGCCATCGAGGCTGTGCGCCCCCTCTTGCGGCGGGGAGGCGGACACCCCATGGCCGCCAGGATCCAAGTGGATCTGGCTTGCCTGGCCGCCGTACAACTGGCTTTGCGGCGGGAGCTGGCCGCGCGGGTCAGCCCAGATCACCAGGCTCGCACCTTAGCAGTGGAGATCGTCATCGATTGGGAGCTTCTGGCCTCTCAGGGCCGGGACGGGGTGGCAGAGCTGGATGAGGTGTATCGGCAGGTGCAGCTTCTGCAGCCCTTTGGGCACGGCAACCCCAACCCCGTCGTAGCCCTGATGAATGTTCGCTGCGGCAGCGTTAAGTTGGGGATTTCTCAGAATGGTCGCCACCTGAAGTTTGAGCTGGGATCCCGTACCCTGTGGTTTTGGCAAGCCGGAGAAGAGCTGGAGCGCTGGCAAAAATGCCAGGCTTTGGACATCGCCCTACAGTTGGAGGCGGATGACCGGGGCAGACAGCCTTGGCAGGGCAAAGTGCTGGCGGTGCGCCCTGCGGGAGAGTGGCAGGCACCCACCATTTCCGCCCCTCGCCTACAGATCCAAGATTTTCGGCAGAAACCCCTGCCGGATTCGCAGCAGGGGGCCATCTGTTACGACGGGCAGGAGGCCGAGAACTTTGTTCCACCACCCAAAGGGAAAGAGCTGGTACTGGCCCGCTGGCCCTGGCTACCGGCGGACTTGGCACAACTGCTGCAACAGGCACAGCCGCAAACGCTGATCCTGACTGCTTCTGGCCACCGCTGGGAGCAGATCCCCCAGCAGATTGCCCAACTGCAAGCGCTGTGGCAAGCAGGCCGACGGGATCCCGAGGATCTGGCTGCAGTAACTGGCTTTCCCCGGCAATGGCTGGCGGAACTGGACGGCCCGGAGCAGATCCCCACGCTGCTGATGGGCCGCCTTCAGGAATCCCAAGCCTTTCACCGCTGGCTGGATGAGGCTAGCCCCACCCAGATTGCCCAACTGTGTCAGCGGCTAATGCAATCGGATCCCCTCTCAAGAGAGACAAGAGAGAAAAGAGAAAAGAACGGAGAGTAGTGAGAAGGGAGCATGCCTCTAACCCCCAAAACCCTGAACTTTGCTGAAT
>NZ_JANSIM010000156.1:0-9421 GCF_047502655.1 Synechococcus sp. R5-12
TATTTTCAGTATAGTTGAGCTTATTATTGACTAGAGTCATGCTCACACAAATTAGCCTGGATCACCTCTCGATATTGGGACTTGGGCTTAACGCCCACCAACTGGGCCACCAGCGTCTTGTTTTTGAAAAATTGCACCGTCGGGGTGCCCGCCACCCCCCCTGCCTCTGCAATCTCCGGATCTTTCTCAATATCGATCTCCACCACGTGCAGCTTGTCCGAGAACTCATCGATGATCTTGTTCAAGATCGGCTTGAGGGCATGACAAGGGGCACAGGTGGGGGCGGTGTACTTGACCATGAGCAGGCGATCGCTTTCGTGGTAGAGTCGCCGCAGGGCATAGCTCCCCTCATGGCAAGTCTTGCTGAAGTCTAAGTCATCCTGTCCATTCTCCTCAAAGCTGGCCTCCTCAACAGCAGGATCCCCAGCAGACTCTGCCGCAGAAGTCGCAGCAGGGCTGGGTTCAGGATGGCTTTGGGGAAGGACGTGATACTCCTGGGCCAAGCCGTGTTCCGAGAGCCAGCGCTCTGCCAACATGGCCGCCATACAGCCAGTGCCGGCAGCGGTAATCGCCTGACGAAACTCGTGATCCTGCACGTCGCCGGCGGCAAACACCCCCTCCACACTGGTGGCCACGGATCCCGGGCGGGTGACGATGTAGCCGACTTCATCCAGTTCCAGTTGTCCTTTGAACAAGTCGGTGTTGGGCTTGTGGCCAATGGCATAAAATAGGCCACCCACTGACATCTCGCGTATTTCGCCGGTTTGGTTGTTCCGCACTTTCACCCCGGTCAGGCGCAGGCCGTCGCCCATCACTTCCACCGCCTCGGTGTTCCAGTGCACAGTGATCTTGGGGTTGTTGAGAACACGATCCTGCATGGCCTTGCTGGCCCGCATTTTGTCGCTGCGCACCAGCATGTGCACGTGGGATCCAAACTTGGTCAGGTAGGTGGCCTCCTCACAGGCAGTATCGCCGCCGCCGATCACCACCAATTCCACCCCTCTGAACATGGGCATAGCCCCATCGCAGACAGCACAAGCTGACATGCCCCGGTTCCAATAGGTCTCCTCTCCGGGCAGGTGTAGGCGCTTGGCTGTGGCCCCGGTGGCGATGATCAGGCTGTGGGTGCGCAATTCCCGCTCGTCAGAACGGACGACAAAAGGCCGCTGGCTTAAATCGACGAAGGTGACATCTTCAGTGTAGAGTTCCGCCCCCCACCGCTGCGCTTGGGCTCGCATGTTCTTCATCAGTTGGGGGCCGGTGATGCCCTCGGGAAAGCCCGGAAAGTTTTCCACCTCGGTGGTGGTCATCAGTTGCCCGCCCGGGATCCCGCCCGCCTGGAACCCCTCAAACACAACCGGCTTCAGGTTGGCACGCCCAGCGTAAATGGCTGCTGTAAACCCAGCAGGGCCGGAGCCGATAATCACCACATTCTCAACCCGACTTTGCTCTGTCATCCGATGTCTCTCCTTCTGCAATGGGAATAAAAGCCAAACTCATAACGACTACGCTTTAGCTTAACACCCCTTGGCGAACCGGTCGAGGCCGAGGCCTATTAGCCTCATTTTCGCTCGCCTCAGGCCATTGGGGCCTTTTTTGCCCATCCCATAGGGTTATCTCTGCCCAGAGGTTGGCCAAGTGGCGGCCATTGCCCAAGTTTTGGATCCCCAACACCCAATCCCGGTTGACCCAAGCCAGAAGGAAAAGAGGTGTCTGAGATGGCCAGCAATTTGGTCTTGGTCAGAAAGCGGAGCTCAAATGAATTTTGTATCAGAAACTACAAAATACCCGTGTTGGCCTTTCTAGGATGAGTGAGCGTTTTTGGCCTGTCTGGGTCGAAGCGTGGGGATCACCTGCTGGGATCCCATTTGTTTCAGCCACAGTTCCCCCAGTCTTAACCGCAACCCAATCAGGAGAGAGTAATGGCATCCACGCCCCAAGAAGTGCTTCAGATGATCCAGGACAACAACGTCCAGATAGTGGATCTCAAGTTTGTGGATATCTTTGGCACCTGGCAGCATGTTTCCTTCCACACCTCGATGATCAAGGAAGAAACCTTCACCGAGGGGCTTCCCTTTGACGGATCCAGTATCCGGGGCTGGAAAGCGATCAACGAGTCGGACATGTACATGGTGCCGGATCCCAAAACGGCTTGGATCGATCCCTTTCTGGAGGTGCCCACCCTCAGCATAACTTGCAGCATTGTTGAGCCGCGCACTGGCCAGCCCTATAGCCGCTGTCCCCGCAGCCTTGCCGCCCGTGCCGTTGCCTATCTGCAATCGACGGGCATTGCCGATACGGCTTACTTCGGGCCGGAAGCGGAGTTTTTCATTTTTGAGGATGTTCGCTTCGACCAGACCCAAAACTCGGCCTACTACTTCGTGGATTCCATCGAAGGTCGCTGGAACTCGGGCCGCGAGGAGAAAGGTGGCAACCTGGGCTACAAGCCTCGCTACAAAGAGGGCTATTTCCCGGCCCCGCCCACCGATGCCCATCAAAACATCCGCACCGAGATGCTGCTGACCATGGGCAAGTTGGGGGTGCCCATCGAGAAGCATCACCACGAGGTGGCTACCGGCGGGCAAGGGGAGTTGGGCTATCGCTTTGCCGATCTGATCACGGCTGCCGACTACATGATGGTTTACAAATACGTGATCCGGAACGTGGCCCGCAAGCACGGCAAAACCGTCACCTTCATGCCCAAGCCCCTATTTAACGACAACGGCACTGGCATGCACACCCACCAGTCCCTCTGGAAGGATGGCCAGCCCCTGTTCTACAGCGAAGGCACCTATGCCAACCTGAGCGAGACAGCTCTCTACTACATCGGTGGCCTGCTCAAGCATGCCCCGGCAATCCTGGCCTTCACCAACCCCACCACCAACTCCTACAAGCGCTTGGTGCCCGGCTTCGAGGCGCCGGTGAACCTGGCTTACTCCCAGGGCAACCGTTCGGCTGCCATTCGCATTCCGGTGACCGGCAACAATCCCAAGGCCAAGCGTCTGGAGTTCCGCTGCCCGGATGCCACCTGCAACCCCTACATCGCCTTTTCGGCCATGCTGATGGCTGGCCTGGACGGGATCAAGAATAAGATCCATCCCGGCGAGCCCTTGGACAAAGATATCTACGATCTGGAGCCGGAAGAGCTGGCCAAGATCCCTTCCACACCCGGATCCCTGCTGGATGCTCTGGAAAGCTTGCAGAAGGATCATGCCTTCTTGCTGGAGGGAGGCGTCTTCACCGAAGATCTGATCCAGACCTATATCGAGTACAAGATCGACAACGAGATCAACCCCATCAATCTGCGGCCTCACCCCTACGAGTTCGCCCTTTACTTCGACGCCTAAGCGGTGTGGCCGATTCTGCAGCGGGATCCCTGATGGGATCCCGTTTTTTTCCGAGGAAATAGCACCCCTCAATTGTGGATCCCTTGGGCAACTTAGCTACTTTTGGTCAACAGCACCTCGTGCCAGCGTTGAAGCGTCCTGTGCCGTCCATCGACCTGAGGAAGCTCAACCCAGAAACCAAAAAGGGATCCCCAGCCGGGATCCCTTCTCGCTGAGCTCATGCCAGAGCATCAACAGTTACGGGCAGATCAGCTCATGCTGACACGGCTACGGTCGTAGTTGAGCCGAAAGGTGGGATGCACTTTTCCTTGGATGCGGTTCCAGAAGTTGCGCACGTTGACATGCAGGCCAATCTGCTCTGTACCGCGGAGCAGCATGGATTGCTGGCGAATCCGAATCAAGCGTTGATGGCTCATCATCAAGCGGCGAGACAGCTCATCCAAGACATGAGAACGGCCATTAGCAGCCACCGGGGCAGATGCCTCTGCCGTCTGAACGGGTTGAGCCGGCCCTTCGGCCGCCTTGAGATGATGAGCAACACCCCGATAGAGCAGGTCAAGGTTGGTGGGCAAAACCACCGGCTTGCTCAGGTGGCGGAACCGCCAGTCCAGCCCCCGGTAACGACCCCCCACTTTGCCGGGAGAAACCGCTGCAGTTGCAGAAGAGGGGGTGTAATCGACGCCACGGTAAAAGAGTGCCATGATCTTCGCCTCCAATGAGTTGAGTTTTCATCCGTTCGCCTTCTCCTGAGAGACAAGAGAAGCCACACGGTTACCAGAAGAGTTGAGGCGCGTTCCTTCGGGATATCTCCCTACTTCCGTCCTCTGGCCGTGATGTCGCTCTACCTACATTAACGAGCCGCCCAGCACGCGAGAGGATGAACGATTTCTATCTACATTCTGTATTATAAGCTACGGTTTTGAGGTATTGCCAGCAACTTTTAACAAAAATTTCCACTGAGTTTCTGGCCAGCTTCCTCTAATCGGGACTAGTCAGCCGGGATCCCTGGGGGAAGTAAGGTGCAGGGCTTGGGGCCAGGTTCTCCACTCTGTCCGAGATGCCAGAGGAAGCATTATCGTGGAAGAATCCTCAGGATTGGCTACAAAAGTTCACATTCCTTGGTGGGTGCCCTGTGCAGGAAGACTTTCGTCTGATTTTGGACATTGTGACGGTATTGGCGGCAGCGGCAGCAGGTGGATTCTTGGCTTCGCTGCTGAGGCAGCCGGTGTTGCTGGGCTACTTATTAGCCGGGATCTTAGTGGGGCCCACCGGGCTGGGGTGGATCAAAGAGTTGGTTCAGGTGGAAACCTTGGCCCAGTTTGGGGTGACCTTTTTGCTGTTCACCTTGGGGGTGGAGTTTTCCCTGAAAGAATTGCGCAAAGTGCGGGGGATCGCCGTTGGCGGAGGCATTTTGCAAATTGGCCTGACGATTTTGATCACGGCGGTGCTGGCGGTGGTCAGCGGCTGGTTGACGCCGGTGCAAGGGATCTTTTTGGGGGCCGTGCTCTCCTTGTCCTCGACTGCCGTGGTGCTGAAAAGTCTCACTGAGACCAACCAAATGGGCACTCCCCAAGCCCAGGCCATGCTGGGGATCCTGATTGTGCAAGATTTGGCGGTGGGGCTGATGTTGGCGGTGTTGCCGGCTTTGGACTCTCCCCTGCCGGAGCTGGCAGGATCCCTGGCCAGGGCCTTGGCAGAAATCGGCTTAGTGGGGCTGGGGGCGGTGGTAGGCGGGATTTGGCTGGTTCCCGGTTTCCTGCGTCTGCTGGCTCAGCAGGAGAGCAAAGAGGTGTTTCTGCTGGGGGTGATCAGCCTCTGCGTGGGGATTGCCCTGTTGACGGAGCGGCTGGGCATTTCCAGCGAGATTGGGGCTTTCATTGCCGGTCTGATGATCTCGGAGGTGGAGTACGCCGACCAAACCCTGGACTATGTAGAGCCTTTGCGAGATGTGTTTGCTGCTCTCTTTTTTGCGGCCATCGGCATGCTCATCGATCCCAGCTTTATCCTCGGCCATCTGTTGCTGATCCTGGGGCTGGTGGGTCTGGTGATGGTGGGCAAGTTTTGCATCGTGGCTCCCTTGGCGCGGCTGTTTGGTTACACTCTGCCGGCAGCGGTGGTGGTGGGGCTGGGCCTATCGCAAATCGGCGAATTCTCCTTTGTGCTGGCCAGCGAGGGGCAGGCTTTGGGATTGGTGTCGCGGCAGATCTATTTGTTGATTGTCAGCACCACAGCCGTTACCCTTCTGCTCACTCCCTTTCTGCTGAGGGGCGCTCCTCGACTGTTTTCCGGGCTACACGGGATCCCCTTCTTGGCCCGCTGGTTGGAATCGGGCGAGCGGCCCCGCGCTTTGGCCCCCGATGCTCCTCAACAGGGGCACGTGGTGGTGTGCGGCTATGGGCAGGTGGGGCAAGACATTGTGCGCATTCTCGAAGCCCGTCGTCACCCCCTCTTGGTTATCGATCAGTCAGAACGGGTGATCCAACACCTGCGTTCCCGTGGGATCCCTTACCTCTACGGAAATGCGGCCAGCCCGTTGGTGCTGGAGAAAGCTTGCCTGCCCCAGGCCCGCGCCCTGGTTATTGCTCTGCCGGATCGCATGAGCATCCGCCTCTGCCTGAAACGAGCTCTGGAGTTGGCGCCGCAATTGGATGTGGTGGTGCGAGCTACCGACAAGGAAGACATCGAACAGCTCTATCAGTTGGGGGCCAGAGAAGTCGTCCACCCCGAATTCGAGGCCAGCCTGGGGCTGTGCAGCCATGTGTTGCTGGAGTTGGGAGAACCCCCAGACATCATTCAGCAGGAGATCCTGGCCATTCGCAGCAGCCACTACCGCGATCTGCGCCCTCTCCACCCCAGTTGTCTGATCCCCGCGCCTGTCAGTTGGCTGACACCGCCGGCCCCACCTCCCTCTCCCCCCCTCCCCGCCAATGCCAACGGCAGCCACGACAGCCACCCACCTGAGTCTGTGCTGGCCTGGTGGGAACGCTGGCAGCGGCCTGTTCAACCCGAATGGGCAGGGATCCCTGGCTCTGCCGAGTAGAGATTTGCACCTCAATCTTCGTAGTATCCTGCAAACTGGAGGTGTGGCCACTGCAAGTTGCAAGCCTCGGGACAGTTCCCCCGCTGCCTTTGCGGATGGAGACGCTGGGAGGTTTTCCAGAGGCAACGGAAAGGGTCCTCGGCGTTGCTCGGCACTCTGGGGGGAGGGGTGCCCCATCTGTTTCTGGCCTAGGTTGCCATGCCGACCGTTAACTATCTGCGCATCAGCTTGATCGATCGCTGCAATTTCCGCTGCCAGTACTGCATGCCTGACGAGGCGGAGTTGACGTGGCTGCAAGCCCCAGAGCGTTTAACGGATGAGGAAATCCTCACGTTGGTTCGAGAGGTGTTTTTGCCGTTGGGGATCGATTGCTTTCGCCTCACCGGCGGCGAACCCCTGCTCAGGCCGGGGCTGGAGCACCTCATCCGGGCTCTATGCAGCCTGCCTGGGGTGAGAGATGTGGCCCTTACCACCAACGGCTTCAACCTCAGCCAAAAAGCTCAACTCCTCTATGAAGCGGGGTTGCGCCGCATCAACATCAGCTTTGATTCCCTCAACCCCGAGACCTTTCGACTGATCACGGGGCGGGATCGCTGGCGGCAGGTCTGGGCCGGGATCCAAGTTGCCCACCAAGTGGGGTTTGATCCCCTCAAGTTGAATGTGGTGGTGATCCCTGGGCTCAACGAATCGGAAGTGGAAGATCTGGCTGCCCTTACTCTGGAGCGACAATGGCATGTGCGCTTCATCGAGTTTATGCCCATTGGCAATGCCGCCCTCTTTCAACAGGCCGGCTGGGTGGAGTCTGAGGTGCTGCGACAGCGAATTCGCGCTCGCTTTGGCCTGGAACCTGGGTTTGTGGCCGGCAATGGGCCGGCGGATGTGTTTCGAATCCCGGGGGCAAAAGGCACCTTGGGCTTTATCAGCCAGATGTCGGAGTGCTTTTGTAATCGATGCAACCGCATGCGGCTATCCAGCGACGGTTGGCTGCGCCCTTGCCTGCTCAACGAATCCGGCCAAATCAACCTGCGGGATCCGCTGCGAGCTGGGATCCCTGCCGAAAGGCTAAGACAGCAGGTGCGAGAACTGCTGGACATCAAGCCGGACATCAACTTCAAAGGACGGGACACCGGCAGCCAGGGATCCTACCGGCGCACCATGTCTCAGATTGGCGGCTAGCGGGGATAAGGGATCCGCAAAAGCTGGTTGACCGGTGGGTGGGCCACCTGCAACTGTTTCCCATCCGGCCACTGGATCTGGATTTCCTTGACCCCTGTTTCGGATCCCAGGCCAAAGTGGGCCACCGGCTCCATCTGACAGAGGTAGCCGCTGCCGGCGTCGATGGCCTGGATCTGGGTACGGGTGGAGGTGAGCAGCCTTACCAACGCGCCGCGGGCCGGGGCTCCCTGGCGGGTGAGGGGCAGAACTCTCAGCCAGTTGTTGGCATTGGCCTGAGGGCGATAGAAGCTGAGAGGCTGGGCGCCAGACTCCCCATGGGCAATCAACAATTCTAGACGACCGTCCCCATCCACATCGGCCACCGCTGCTCCTGTCCCCAATCCCTGCGGCTCGGCAGCATCTCCAATGTCGATGGCTTGCCAACGGCCTGAGCGCCAAGCAAACAGACGGTTGGGCTCGCCGATGTTGTTGAAAAACAGCTCCGGATAGCCGTCGTTGTCGAAGTCGGCAGCGATGACTGTGCGAATGCGGGAGGGCCTAGCCAACTCCGGGGGGGCTACATCCTTAAAAAAACCGCCGGGGGCCTGGATCCAGAGGCGATGGGGGCCTTCCCAGTTGCCATAGAGCAAATCCAGCCGTCCATCCCCATCCAGATCCACCGCCGCCACGCCGCGCCCATGCTCGTCGGGATCTGCTAGGCCCACCTCAGCGGCAATCTCTTCAAAGGTGCCATCTCCCCGGTTGCGAAACAGAAAGTTAGGTCCCTGCTCATTGACGGCAAAAATGTCCATCCGCTGCGAGACCAAGGGCACGGCCACCAACCCCCGCCCGCCCGTCACCCGATTGAGTCTCGCTTCTGGCGCCACATCGGCGATCATTTGGTTAGGGCCCAACTCGTAGAGGCGCATAGGGCCGCCGTAGTTGGCTACGAAAAATCCATAGCTCCCCTGGCCAAGACGATCCACACAAGCTACAGAGCGACCTGCGGTCAAGTTGAGGGCATCTTGGTTTTGCGGCAGGGAGAACAGGTCCACCCAGGCGGATCCCTGCCAGTCGAAGAGGCGATCCCCAAAGCGCTTGCGCCCGCCGAAGGTATCGGTGTTCAAGACATAAAGTTCTTCCTGCCCGTCCCCGTCAAAGTCGGCGGCAGCCACCCCAATTGCCATGCGCCCTGCATCGGCCAGGGTGTCGTCTGCTTGATCCACCAGGGTTTGCCCATCCCACTTCAAGACTCGATTGGAGCCGCGGAACCCGCACACAAACAGCTCAAAGGCCCCATCCCGATCCAAATCGCAAGCGGCAACCCCGTAGAAAAGGGCAGGTGGGTTAAAGCGGATCTGCGAGCTGCAATCTTGGAACATGGGGATCCCATCGGAGAACAATAGGAACTGGTGGAGCTTCCAGCTCTGATGGTATGCTGGATCTTCGCTGGAACTTCCCCTTCAACCATGCCACGCATCAAATCTGCCATCAAGCGCGTTCAGATCGCAGAGCGGAATCGGCTGCGCAACAAAGCCACCAAAGCCATGGTGCGCGCTCTGATGAAGAAAGTGATCTCCCTCTCAACTGCCTATGCCGCCAACCCACAGCAAGAAACTCTGCAGGAAATCCAGGCGGCGATGAGTGCTGCTTTCAGCCGCATTGATAAAGCTGCCAAAACCGGCGTCCTGCACAAAAACACAGCCGCTCGTCGTAAGGCTCGGCTGGCCCGGATTGTGAAGCTATCTGTGGCTTCCTCGGAAAAATCCCAGGCTGAGGCTTTGGGTGGGCGTGATTGACTTCTCCTGCTGCTTCGGAAGTGGTGCTTGTGCGGGATTTCAGCTAGAAATCGCAGGAGCCCCGCACTGTACCCGTAGGG
>NZ_JANSIM010000157.1:0-15291 GCF_047502655.1 Synechococcus sp. R5-12
GACGGAGTCCTTGAAAAGCCTTTTGGCCCCCTGCATTATTGCTCCGCAACGCCGACGCGACGACGCAACCAACACTTTAGGTGTGGGTGCAATGTCCTAGCTTGAATCGAAATGACCCTAAACGCAAGCTTGTTCTCAATCTGTGTCCATTCAGTTCAATCGGGGGAATTAGCATGAGTGCAATTACAGCGGCAAGCCGGATGGGGATCCGGGGCATTACGGAGACCACCCCACTGGAGTTGCGCCCCAACGCCAGCCAGGATCAGCTCAATGCGGTGCTGCGGGCCATCTACCGTCAGGTGCTGGGCAACGACCATTTGTTTGGGGCCGATAGGAAGGAGCTAGCCAGTGCGGAATCGCTGCTGCGCCAGGGCAGCCTGACGGTGCGGGAGTTTGTGCGATGGATCGCCAAGTCCGAAGCCTACAAAAAGCGGTTTTTCTACCCCAACTCGCAAACCCGGGCCATCGAGCTCAATTTCAAGCATCTGCTGGGACGCGCTCCCACCAGCCCCAAAGACATCGCCCGCCATTTGGACATCTACCAATCTGGCGGCCACAGCGCGGAGATCGATTCCTACATCGACAGCCCAGAATACCTAGAAGCTTTTGGAGACAACATCGTCCCCTACCCGCGTGGGTTTGAATACCGCAAGGCCCATTCCACCCGCGACTTTACCAATCTCTTCGCCCTCTACGGGGGCTACGCCAACAACGACCGCTCCCAAGGGCCCAGACCCCGTCTGATGATGCCTTTGGCCACCGGGTTTACCCCGGCCATTCGCCGCATTGGGGTGCGGGGGCTACTGCCGCCCAGCCCCATTTCCAAACACCTGGGGCCGCCAACGGGCCAGTCGGATCGCATGTTCTGTGTGGAAGTGACCCGGCTGCTGAATCCGCCTTCGGCGCTGGCCACTTCCAGCCGAGTGCGCAAATCCAACCAGCAGATTTTCGTCTCTGCCGATCAACTGTCGGCGACAATGCAGCGGTTGCTCAAATCGGGCGCCAAGATCGTCAGTGTCCGCAGCGCTTGATCCCTTCTCGGTGTCTTCTCCGTTGTCGATTCCATGACCACTGCTGTTCCTCTGGATCCCGATCCATCGGTGGATCTCACCCCGGCTGGACAAATCGCCAAGCTGCGCCACGGGGATCCGGGGGAACGCTACTATGCCGCTTGGTGGCTGGGACGCATGCGCATCGTCGAAGGGATCCCGGCCCTGATCGAGGCCCTGGCCGATGAAACGGATCGCACCGCTCAAGGGGGATATCCGCTGCGGCGCAACGCTGCTCGTGCTTTGGGTAAACTGGGATCCCTCGCCGGGATCCCTCCCCTGAAGGCGGCTTTGTCTTGCTCTGATGGCCAAGTGGTGGCGGCGGCTGCCCAGGCGCTGGTTGAGATTGCCCTTGCCAACAACCTCCATAGGGATCCCGACGAAGTGGAAAAGCTGGGATCCGCTTTGCTGGAAGGGCTGCGCTTTGTGGAGCAAGGACTGCAGACGGAAGCCCAAGCCGCCCTAGAAGCCATTGTTGAGGCTCTTGGACAACTGCAAGTGACCGCTGCCCTGGAGCCAATTCGTCCTTACCTAGAGCACACTTCCATTCGCTTGCAATGTGCGGCGGCACGGGCCTGCTATCGTCTCACCGGGGATCCGACTTTTGCTCAGCGCCTGCTGTCGGTGTTGAATCACCACAACATCCATCTGCGGCGGGCTGCCCTTTTGGATTTGGGGGCCAGTGGCTATTTGCCGGCAGCACAAGCCATTGCGGTGGCGGCGGTGGAGGTCAACCTGAAGCTCCTCGCCCTCAAACAGTTGGTGGAGATCAACCTGGAACAACATCAAAGGATCCCCGGTGCTGAGCTGCAGCAGGTGCTGCGGCTGATCGACGAGCTGCTGTGAGCGGTGGTGCTTCTGGGCCCTTGCTGTTCACATTAGCGGGACGGAGTCCTTTGCAACTGACCTATCAAGGCATTGCCCATGAGTTTGTGCATCCCTCTGCAGCGATTCAAAGCCGTCAGAATCTGTCCGCTCGGCACCAGGGTTGGGCTCCGTGGCTGTAGCACTGCCTCAGTCTTTTGCCTTCCCGTATCGAGGTGCCGCCCTCAGTTTTGGAGCAAGGGCAACAGCAAGGATCCCTGAGGTGCAAGGGATCCCCTCAAGTTTCCTCTCGGAAGCACTTCATGACCTTGGTCGAGGAAACCCAAAGGACGCCGTCCCGCTGACGCGACCGGGGGGATGAGCATTTGTTGCAGCAACTGGAACAGGAACGGCAACTGTTGGCCTGACAAGCTCGCTGCCTGCCCAAGGGATCCAGCTAATGCCCGACAATTGCCCAGAAGGGTTCGATATTCCCGATAATGGGAAGCGGCTCCTGGGATTCAAAGAGGGATCCGGGATCAGTTTGTTGTTGAGGCAGTGGTTGGGGTGCAGGACACAAGGTAATGGAGGAGTCTGCCACTCAGGAAGAGATCCCTGGGGGATCTCCTTCAGCAGGGCCATCCCGTTCGTTGATGTCGGTGGCGGGCTTGGTGGCCGGGGCGACCTTGCTCAGTAAGGGCATAGGCTTTATTCGCCAAGCTTTGATTGCAGCAGTGTATGGCTCGGGGCCGGAGTACAGCGCCTTCGGGGTAGCCTACATCCTGCCCGGTTTTCTGTTGATTCTGCTGGGAGGGATCAACGGCCCTTTTCACAGCGCCATCGTCAGTGTCCTCAAAAAGCAGCGGGATCGGGACAGGGAGGATGCGGCTGCCTGGCTGGAATCCATTTCCACCTTGGTAGGCTGCCTGCTCCTGCTGGTCAGCTTGGGCCTTTGGTGGGGAGCGGACTGGGTGGTGCGCCTGAATGCGCCGGGAGCCAGCCCCGAAGTCCATGCTCTGGCCGCTGCGCAACTGCGGATCATGGCCCCTTTGGCCTTGCTCTCGGGGTGGATTGGCATCGGCTTTGGAGCGCTGAATGCTGCCGAACACTACGCCTTGCCTGCCCTTAGCCCGCTGATCTCCAGCTTGGCGGTGATCGGGATCCTGGTCACGCTGGGATGGACGGGGATCCCAACTTTGCTGGCCTGGGGCGTGCTCATCGGGGCCATTGCCCAATGGTTGGCCCAAGTTCCGCTCCAGATGCGGTTAGGGCTGGGGCGACCGCGCCTGCGCTTTGAGTGGGGATCCCCGCAGGTACGGGCGGTGGGCTTGCTGATGTTGCCGGCGGTGATCTCCTCCGGGATGATCCACATCAATGTTTATGTGGATCTGTTTTTTGCCTCTTTCGTACCTGGGGATCGCACCATCGGCAACTTGGGATATGCCCAGCTTCTGGTACAAACGCCGCTGGGGATCCTCTCCAACATGGTGCTGGTGCCCTTGATGCCTCTCTATGCCCAGTTGGCAGGGGATGGATCCCGTTGGCCGGAGCTGCGCCAGCGTATCCGCCAAGGGCTGATGCTTACGGCAATTGTGACCCTGCCCCTGTCGATGCTGTTGGTGGCTTTGGCCGAGCCCATTGTCCAAGTGGCCTACCAGCGGGGGCGCTTTACGCCGGAGGTGACACAAGAGGTGGCAGCCCTGCTCATGGCCTATGGTCTGGGGATGACCGGTTACCTGCTGCGGGATGTGCTGGTGCGGATCTTCTATGCCCTGGAGGATGGGGCTACGCCTCTGCGCATCAGCAGCATGGCCATTGGCCTGAATGCCCTACTGGACTTTCTATTTTTGCAGGCTTTTGGAGCGCCGGGCATTGCCCTGGCCACCGCCGGCGTCAACCTGATAGCCGTGATCGGACTGGGGATCCGCCTCCACCAGCGCCTGCCAGGGATCCCTTGGCGGGAGATGGGACAAGCCCTGCTGCCGTTGCTGGGGATCACCGTCTTGGCCGGGGGGCTCAGCCATTGGCTGTGGAGGCAAATGCGCCCGCTGGAGCTGTTGGGATCCCCGCTCCTCACCGCCGTCATTGGGGCCGGGCTGGCCGCAGGGTTGGGCGTGAGCCTGTTCGCCGCCGGAGCTCTCTACCTGCGGATCCCAGAAGTGGAGTGGGCAGCAGCCCGACTGCGGAAACGGGTAGGACGCTGGGGGAGCCAGTGGGCAAGCCGGAACTAGCTGATAGCTTCCAGGTAATCTCGCACGCGGTTGCGCCGCTTCGGCTGACGCAACTTCTGCAGAGCTTTGGCCTCAATTTGCCGCACCCGCTCTCGCGACAGATCCAAGGCGCGACCGATTTCCGCCAGCGAATAGGTGCGCCCATCCCCCAAGCCGAAACGCATGCGGATCACATCCCGCTCGCGGCTGGTGAGATCCGAGAGCAACTGCTGCAGATCCCGGTGCAGGGCTTCCCGCATCATGGTCTCTTCTGGGGAAATGTCGTCGGTTTCCAGCAGATCCCCCAGTTCGGTGTCCTTGTCTTTGCCCACCTTGGTTTCCAGAGAAACCGAGCGGGGCACCCGTACCAACAGCTCGCGTACTTGAGGCGGCGTCATCTCCAACTCGGAGGCGATGTCTTCGATGGTGGGAGTACGGCCCTTTTCCTGGGAGAGCTTGCGCTGCGCTTTTTTGATCTTGTTCAGCTTCTCGGTGATGTGAACGGGCAGGCGGATGGTGCGGCTTTGGGTGGCAATGGCGCGGGTAATGCCCTGCCGGATCCACCAGTAGGCGTAGGTGCTGAAGCGGTAGCCCTTTTTCGGGTCGAACTTTTCCACCGCCCGCTCTAGGCCCAGCGTACCCTCTTGGATCAGATCCAACAGCTCCAAGCCGCGGTTTTGGTACTTTTTCGCCACCGACACCACCAGGCGCAGGTTGGCCTTGATCATGTGTTCTTTGGCACGCTTGCCAATCCGCTGAACCTGCTGCAGCTTTTCAGGGGTCAGTTGCGCCCACTCGGGGTACTGGTTGGCCTTGGCCACCCATTCCGCAAGAGTGGGATCCCGTCCCAACTCTTTCTGCAGGCGCAGACGCAAATCCAAGAGCTTCATGTAGTCTTGGACTTTTTGGGCCAGGGCCACCTCTTCATCGCGCCCCAACAGAGGAACACGACCGATCTCTTGTAAATAGAGGCGCACCAGATCAGTGGAGCGGCGGGTTGGCTCCTCTTCCAGAAACTCGCCATCGGCCAGATCCACCTCTGCTTCTTCGGCAGCATCGAGGAGATCGGCGGGGCCATCCAACAAAATGTCGTTGAGTTCAGGTTCGTAGTTAGACATGTAAGGTGTTGCTGATGTAGCGACAGGGGTAGGCAGTTCAGTGGGCTGAGAGAGGAATGGTCAGTGATGTGGAGCAAGTTAAGCTTAAGTGTTCCCCAACGGTAACTTCGCGCCTGCTCAACGCCTTACAGCAGTCAGAGGAAATCATACATTGACCTCTTCCTCAACCGGACCTCCTGCCCATGCCCCATAGGGAAAGGCTGAAGTAGCAGCGGAGGGGTCACACGGAGAGCGTGAGCCCCTTATCATAACTTAATTATAGTTGCATTTCTCAGCCCAGAGACATGAGAGCCAGCGTAGGATCCCCCCAGTTCAACCGTCACCGCCACTGCGAAAAAGCGTATTGCCCTCAGGGTGAACCCAGCAGCTCGTCCTTGGGGGAAGTAACCCATCCATCCTAGAGGGTCTAAACTTCAAAGGTAGCGTGTAAATTGCTTTGCCTATTCCAATCTATTCGATTCTATTCGATGAACTGTTCCCATTCACCTATCCCACCCAGCTGTGGGGGAGCCAGACTCCCCGAACAGGTCAACCCCCTTCCTCTGGGCGGACTGGGCTCTGCTCAGGCACTTGGGTTGGCCATAGCCCCGCTGACGGGGGAAAAGGTTTCAACCTTGGCGTTGACGACTCTGTTGGCCATCGGTCTATTCTTTTTCCTGCGAGCTTCGGGCAAAGATCGCGTTGAGACTCGCGTCTATCTCAGCAGTCGCAGCCTGGAAGAAATGGGATCCGCTCTGCGAGAGCACTTGGAAAGGCGTGGCTATCGTCTCCAGTCCGCCGATGCCGAGGGGATCGCCACCTTTGCAGGGCAAGGTCAGGCTAGCGTGGGGCTGGCCCTTTTTTTGACGGGGCTGGCGGGGGCGGGGCTGGCCTGTTTGGTCTTGGTGCTGCAGACCCTTGAGCCGGGGTGGGGAGCTTGGCCTTGGATGTTGGTGCTGGCCTCCCCCTGGGCGGGTTGGTACTACTGGCGGCGCAACCAACGCCCGGAGCAAATCCGCCTGAAACTGCAGGAAGCCGACGAGGACTCTGTCCCGCTCTCGTCCTGGGAACGAACGCCAACGGCTTCTGGATCCCATCTGTGGGTGGAGGGGCATCGGGATGAGCTGGATGGGCTGGCTGCAGCCCTGGGGTTGCAAGAACGGGATCTGGATTAGGGGTAGGGGAGTCTAAGGCCAATCGGGAGAGAGAGGTGCTGGGATCAAAGACAGTTGATCCCCAACGGCAGGGTCGGGGATCCCATTGGGAGCGGGCTCTTTTTTGGAGTTCTTTTGGGCGAGGCGGTTTTTCCCTTGGTTTCTCAAGCCCAGGCCGATGCGGCTGTGTTTTTCCACCAAGGCCAGCACCTGTTCGGCCCGCTGGATTACCGGCTGCGGCAGGCCAGCCATGCGTCCCACCTCGATGCCATAGGAGCGATCTGCCCCCCCAGGCTGTACCTGGTGCAAGAAGATGATGCGATCTTGCAATTCCTTGACCACCACCTGAAAGTTGGCCACGTTGGGCAGCAAGGTCTCCAGTTGGTTGAGCTCGTGGTAGTGGGTGGCAAAGACCGTACGGGCGCGCACCTGAGTGGCCAGGTATTCCGCCACCGCCCAGGCAATGGAAAGGCCATCGAAGGTAGCGGTGCCTCGGCCAATCTCGTCCAGCAGCACCAAGGAGCGCTCGCCGGCGTGGTTGAGGATGTTGGCGGTCTCGTTCATTTCCACCATGAAGGTGGACTGGCCGGTAGCCAGATCGTCCACAGCGCCAATGCGGGTAAATACGCGGTCGCAGAGGCCCAACTCTGCCCGCCGCGCGGGGACAAAGCTGCCCATCTGGGCCAGGATTTGGATGAGCCCAATTTGCCGCAGGTAAGTGGACTTGCCGGACATGTTGGGCCCGGTGAGGACAATCAAATCGGGGCCGTGGGGGGATCCCAGTTGCACCGAATTGGGCACGAAGAGGCCCTGGGGCAGGGATTTTTCCACCACCGGGTGGCGACCCTCCTCGATCATGAGCCGGCGGTCTGTTGTGAGGAGGGGACGGGTGTATCCCTGCTGCACTGCCACTTCCGCCAGGCCAAACAGAGCATCGACGGCAGCCAGGGTCTGGGCCACTTGGCGGATGGCTTCGGCCCGGGATCCTGCCTCTTGGCGCAACTGCACAAACAGCTCGTATTCCCGCTGGTTGATGTCGGTTTGGGCTGTGAGGATGCGGGCCTCTTTTTCTTTGAGCTCGGGGGTAATGAACCGCTCTTCGTTGGTCAGGGTTTGCTTGCGGATGTACTCTTTGGGGACTTGGTGGGCCTTGGCGCGGCTGATGCTGAGGTAGTAGCCGAAGGCCTTGTTGAAGCCCACCTTGAGAGTGGGGATCCCAGTGCGGTCGCGCTCGCTTTTTTCCAACTGGGCAACCCACTGGCGGTCTTGCTCCACCTGCTGCCGCAGCCTGTCCAGCTCGGGATCCACGCCGGCTCGGATGAGGCCCCCCTCGGTGAGCACAGGGGGAGGGGAGGGCAGGAGGGTGTGCTCGATGCGTTGGCCCAGCTCAACCAGGGCGGGATCCACTTGCTGTAGGCTCTGCAGGAGGGGGGTTTTGGCCTCAGCCACCAGCTCGGCCAACTGGGGCAGTTTGCCCAAGGAGGACCCCAAGGCCACCATCTCGCGCGGGTTGGCGGTGCCCGATCCGACGCGGTTGGCCAATCGCTCCAGGTCGTACAGAGAGTCCAGAAGGGATCCCAGGCGGGCCCGCAGAGAAGGGTTTTCCAAAAGCTCTTGGATGGTGTCTTGGCGAAGGCGGATTTGCTCTAGATCCCGCAAAGGCTGCATTAGCCAGCGCCGCAAAGTGCGCCCCCCCATGGCTGTACGGCTGTGATCCAGCACCCAGAGCAGGGATCCCACAAAAGCCCCCTCTCGGATGGTCTGGGTGAGCTCCAAGTTACGCCGGGTTTGGGCATCCAAGATGAGGTAATCCGTCAACTGATAGGTGCGCGGGGGACGCAGGAGCGGGTGGCCTCCCTGGGGAGAAGGCTGCAGCAGGGTCTTTGGTGCTACGCACCGCTGAGGCGAATGGGTTTCTTCTAAGTAGTGCAAAAGCCCTCCCGCTGCTCGCACCGCCAGAGGCAATCCCTCACAGCCCAATCCTTCCAGAGAGCGCAGGCCGTAGGTCTGCATGAGGTTCTCCCGCGCCACCGCCAGTTCAAAAGGTTCGGCTGGGCGCAGGGTATAGGCGTATTGGTTGGGGAGACCCAGGGGCTTCTGGGGATCCCCTGGACGGATGAGGCCTAGTCCCAGCCCCTCCTCGGTGGGCAGCAAAACCTCTGCCGGCTGCAGCCGGGCCAGTTCCTGCTCCAGTTGCTCTTGCCCCTCGCTCTGACACACCCAGAACTCGCCGGTGGAGATATCCGCATAGGCTAGGCCCCAGCGGCAGGGAGCCTGCTTCGATCCTTTGAGCCGCACGACGGCTGCCAGGTAGTTGTTTTGCCGCGCCTGCAGCAGCTCCTCTTCGAGGACGGTGCCAGGGGTGATCACCCGCGTCACTTCCCGCCGCACCAAGCCCTTGGCCTGATCTGCCGGCTCCATCTGGTCGCAGACGGCCAGGGCATAGCCTTTGGCCACCAACTGGGCGGCATAGCGGTCAAAGGCATGGTAAGGGATCCCGCACATGGGCACCCGCCCTATGGCCCCTGCTTCCCGCCCGGTGAGCACCAGCTCCAGCTCCCGCGACACCACTTGCGCATCCTGGAAAAACATCTCGTAGAAATCCCCCAGGCGGTAGAGCAAGATGGCGTGGGGATACTGCCGCTTCAGCTCCACATAGTGCTGCATCATGGGGGTGAGCAGGGCGGGATCCACCTCTAAGGCATCCCAAGTAGGCTCGGCGGAAGAACTCATGGCATCAAAACGTGGGCAAGCAATGGGCTGAAGGTTCGGAGTCTAGCCAACTCGGGCCGACCAGCTTGGGCCATTCTAGATCCAGGTCTAGATGAAGTTTGAGACGTTTCCCCAGCCCTTCTCCCCTGATTCCCATTTCGCGGTTGGTTGCCATGACCTCGCTCAGGGTAGTTGGATCCCCCCTGAGGTAAGTCTGAATGGCTGGGCAGAGGCGCTGCCCGGTCTTGTCCAAAAGCCCTGAAGCGCAAGAGGGAGAAATTTAGGCACAAGCTATTGAAACTGACTTGCAACATCCAAGAAGCCTTGCTATTCTAGCGACTACGTTTTGTTGAGTTTGACTTTCAATAAAGCTCGGGAGCGAGGCCTGGCCAACTTGGCTGAGTTTTCCATCCCGCCCTTGCGGGCGGAGGGGGTTTCTTGGCCTCAGAAGGCTCTCTTCCTGGGCAAAGCTCGAGAGGTTTTCCCGGTGCTGGTCGATCGCGAGTGTCCGTATACAGAGGTTGAGGGGGGCAGAGGCTGGGGGCAAAGAAAGCGGCTGCTCTCGCCAATCGGTTTGACCTGTTTGCTATTGAGTTTCATTTTCCTAGTACTTTTGGTCTCGATTGCTTTGGGATCCGTTCCCATGACTTTCCCAGAACTCTGGCAAGCCCTGTGGGGGCAGGGGGATCCCATTCGGCAGACGATTGTTTGGCAGTTGCGGCTGCCGCGGGCGCTCTTGGCCCAGTTGCTGGGGGCGGCTCTGGGGATGGCAGGGGCCCTGTTGCAGGGGATGCTGGGCAATGGGCTGGCGGATCCCTACCTGCTGGGCATTTCGGCGGGGGCGGGCCTGGCGGCGGTGGGGTTGCTCACCTTGGGAGAGTGGACGGCTTGGGTGCCCCTGGCCGCTTGGGTGGGCGGGGTGCTGACTACCGTGTTGGTGTACGGGTTGGCGCGTACTCCCTCGGGACTGGCGGTGGAGCGGCTGATCTTGGCGGGGGTGGCCGTCAGCGCCCTGTTTGGGGCCATTAGCTCCACCTTGTTGTTGATGGCAGATGACCGGGTGCAGGTGGCTCTCACCTGGTTGATCGGCAGCTTGAGCGGGCGGGGCTGGCCAGAGGTGCAGGTGGCCGGGGCGTATATCCTGGTCGGCTTGGGATTGGGATGGGGGCAGGCGCGGGCTTTAAACCTGCTGAGCTTGGGGGAAGAGATGGCGGTGAGCTTGGGGATCCCTCTGGCGCGGACGCGGGTGGTGATTGGTCTGGTGGCGGCTTGGCTGGCGGCAACCGCCGTCAGTGTGGGGGGGTTGATCGGCTTTGTCGGTTTGGTGGTGCCCCACATGGTGCGGCAGGGGGTGGGATCCGATTACCGCTGGCTGTTGCCCCTTTCTGCCTTGGCAGGGGCGACCCTGCTGAGCGGTGCCGACATCCTGAGCCGTTTGGGCCCGATAGAGCTGCCGGTGGGGATTGTCACCGCTGTGATGGGGGCTCCCTTTTTCGGCTGGCTGCTGCGGCAGCAGGGGGCAGGGCGATGAGAGAGCCCATCCTGCAGGTCGAGGACTTGAGCGGGGGCTACGGATCCCGGACGGTGGTGCGACAGGTGAGCTTCAGCGTGCAACAGGGGGAATGGCTGAGCATTGTCGGCCCCAATGGTTCCGGCAAATCGACGGTGCTGCGGCTGTTGAGTCGGGTTCTGATTCCCCAAGCTGGGCGCGTGTACCTGGACGGTCGGGATCTGCACACTCAACTCACTCCCCAGCAGGTGGCCCGGCAGTTGGCTCTTTTGCCCCAGCAGCCGAGGATCCCGGCAGGGCTGACGGTGCGGCAATTGGTGAGTCTGGGGCGTTCTCCCCACCAGCCCTGGTGGGCGTGGCAGTTGATGCGGGCCGATTGGCAGCGGGTGGAGTGGGCTCTAGAGCAGACGGGACTGGGATCCCTGGCGCTGCGGCGGGTGGAAACCCTTTCGGGGGGCGAGCGGCAACGGGCTTTTCTGGCGTTGGCTTTGGTGCAGGAGCCGCAGGTGTTGCTGTTGGATGAGCCCACCACCTTTTTGGATCTGCGCCACCAACTGGAGCTGCTGGAGCTGTTGCAACGGCTGAAGCAGGAGCAGGGCCTGACGGTAGTTACGGTGCTGCACGACCTGAATTTGGCCATTCGCTACAGCGAGCAGATTGCCTTGCTGGGATCCGGCCAGATGCAGGCCCTGGGGTCTCCCTTGGCGGTGTTGACCCCCAGCCGGGTGCGACAGGTGTTTGGCCTGGAGGTGGAGTGGATCTCGACTCCGGTAGGGCCACAGCTTTGCCCCCTGCGCAGCACAGCTCCAGCGGCAGCAAGGCTCCTCTCCCTGCCGGTGTCAGGGTGCTGAGGGAGGGTTTGTCCGGTTTTGCAGTGAATTTTCCCTGTTGTGGATTTCGAGGAGCATGAGAGGTTATGCGCGTGAACGGTCGTTGGTGGCGGGTGGTGAGTTTGGGGTTGAGTTTGGGAGTGGGCTGGGGATCCCTGTCCCAGGCTCAGCCCAATGCCCGGATCCCTGATTCGACAACTCCGCCGCTGTTGGCCCAGGCCACCCCTGCACCGACCACCCTGCCAGAGCAGATTAGGGAGCTGAAGGCGCAAATCGAAGCTGCCCGCCAGCGGGGGGATCAGGCAGAGGTGGAGCGGCTACAGGCCGAACTTCGGGCTCTCCAGCAGGAAGGCACGCCGATCTTTAACCTGCAACAGGTCACCGTAACCGGTACTCGCACCGAGCGCACCTTGGCCGACTCGCCCGCCAGCATTACCGTCATCGACCGGGAGCGGTTGCGGCGGGAGCTGGTTCAAAACATTCAGGATCTGGTGCGCTACGAGCCGGGGGTGAGCGTGCGGCGCAGCGTTCGCTACGGCCTGCAGGACTTCAACATCCGCGGCCTCGACGCCAACCGGGTGTTGATCCAGGTGGATGGGATCCGCCAGCCGGAGCGATTTTCCTTCGGCCCCTTCACCATTGGCCGGGATACCTTTGAGCTGGAGGCCTTGAAAACTGTAGAAATTATCCGCGGCCCCGCCTCCACCCTCTATGGCAGCGACGCGCTGGGGGGTGTGGTGACCTATACCACCCTGGATCCAGCCGATCTGCTGGGGGAACGGGACAGCCATGTGGGCCTGTCCAGCCAGTACGACAGCAAAAACCAAGGGTACGTCAACACCCTCAGCTTGGCGGGTCGGCAGGATAACTTAGAGGCCCTGCTCATCTACACTCGCCGCGACGCCAGAGAGCCGGATATCCAGGCGGATCCCAGTTTCAAGGATCGGCAGACGGTGGAGGGAGATAATGTTCTGGCCAAGCTGGTCTATCGCTTCAGTCCCTTTGACAGCCTCACCCTGACGGCGGAATACTTCCACAACCGCACCACCACCACCTTTTCGCCCCGCAACCTGGATCCCGGCATCCGCTTTTTCAGGGAGACCATTGAGACCGAGCGCAGCCGCCTCAGCTTGGAATATCGCTACGCCAACCCCGATACCCCCGCTTTTGAGCTGGCCACCGTCCAGATCTACTACCAGCCGGCCCGCACCCAGGAGCCCAGCGTGGAAGAACGCACCCTCACGGTACAAGGTCGGCCCGTGCCTGTGCGTCGGGATACCTTCAACGAGCTGGTCAGCAACATTCTGGGAGCCAGCGTGCAGGCCCAGAGCCGCTTCCAAACCGGGGATCTCTCCCACCGCTTGGTGTATGGAATGGAGATCTCCACCACCCGCAACGAACGTCCCCGCAACCGCTTCCAAACCAACCTGCTGACCGGGGCAGTCACCCAAAACATCCCCCCGGACACTTTTCCCACCAAAGATTTTCCCGACTCCGATACCGTGCGCTTTGGGCTGTATTTGCAAGATGAGATCGACTTTGGGGGCGGTAACTTTACCCTCATCCCCGGCATCCGCTACGACACCTACCGCCTCACCCCCAGCCCTGACGAAGCCTTCTTGAAAAGTGGGGCAGAAGCCGCCAGCCTGTTTGCCGATGCCATTTCTCCCAAGGTGGGCCTGGTGTGGAGGATTAATCCCAACCTCACCTTTACGGCCCAGTACAACACCGGTTTTCGGGCCCCTCAGTACAACGAAATCAACAGCGGCTTCACCAACCTGGTCAGCCCCTTCTTCCGCTACCGCACCCTTTCCAATCCCAACTTGCGACCGGAAACCAGCCAAGGCTTTGAAGTGGGGTTGCGGGGGATCTACCCCCAGGCCAGCTTTAGCTTGGCCGCCTACTACAACACCTACAACGACTTTATCGAGGCTTTCCGGGAGGTGGGATCCGAGCCTTCACCCCCCGGCCCGCCAGGGAGCCCGCCACCTCCACCGGTGACTCTCTTTCAGAGCCAGAACGTCAGTCGGGCCCGCATCTATGGTGTAGAAGCCACCGGGCAGTACTTCTTCAGCCCCGATTTGACCGGCTGGAGCCTCAATGGCAGCTTTGCCTGGGCGGTGGGGGATAACCTCACCGAAAACGAACCCCTCCTTTCCATTGAGCCACTGACGGCAGTACTGGGACTGCACTACGACGATCCCAGCCAGATCTGGGGAGCCAGGTTGGTGGCCACGCTGGTGGCGGATCCCCGCGACCCGCAACGGGAGGTAGTGCAACCGAACCCCAACGCTCCACCTCGAATTCCGTTTGTGCCCAAGGGCTACACCGTGGTGGATCTGCTGGGCTACTACAACCTGGACGACAACTGGCAATTGAATTTCGGGGTGTTCAATCTCTTTGATGAAAAGTATTTTCTCTACTCCGAAACCCGCTCTCTCTTTGTCGGCCCTGAAGTGGAACGGCGGGCCCAGCCGGGACGGCATGCTGCGCTCAGTTTTTCCACCCGGTTTTAGGGGCCAAGACCTGAGGCCGTGTTTACTCTGGATCCTGCTCTAACCGATGCTTGCCGAGCCACCTGCCCGCACCCCCAAGGGATCCCTCTCTCTTCTTCGGAAGTCCTGTCCCCAGCTTTTGTGGCGACTGCAGGGGTGGTATTGGCAGCAGGCGGGCATGGCCTGGGAGGCGGGGCTGGCTTGGTTGGCGTTGTGGCTTTGGGCTGGCGCAAGAGAGAGCGGCTGGCTGGAGTGTGCCGAGGAGCTGCTGCAAGAGGCTTGGGTGGCCGGCTATAGCTGGGCTGCCCTCTGGACAGCTTGCCAGGAGGGGGAAGATCCGCCGGGGACCGTCCTCCACCTGCGAGCCAGGGATCCCCGACCGCTGCGCCGGGAGGGTTTGATTTCCCTCCTCTTGCACCTGATGGCGCTGCTGGGGCTGGCTTGGTGGGGATCCCGGCCTTTATCAGACGCAGAACTCCGGATCCCAGTCACGCTTTTGCTGGAGGATCCCGAGCCACAGTTGCTCGAACCGGATTCAGAATCCATAGAATCTCTCCCACCAGAGCCAACAGCAGAGCCGCCCGGCCCGGCCCCGGAATCGCCCCCTGCAGACGATCTATCCCCACCGGAGCCTGTGCCCCAAGAGATCGAGATGCCAGCCATCCCGGAGGCTGAATCTTTGCTGGCCCTGCAAACTCCGACCCCTACACCCATTCCCACGGCAAAGCCAGAACCCACCCCTACTCCTCCACTGACCCCATTACCGACAGCCACCCCGCAACCCACTCCTCCGCCACAACAGCCCACCCCAACTCCGGCGGTTACCCCCACCTCTACAGCGACTCCACTCACCTCCGCCCCGGTTACCTCAAGCACCCCTCTGCCCCGCTTTACCCCCTTGATCCAAGGGATCCGTTCCAGCGTAAAGACTGCCGCCGCTCCGCCTTCCCCCGGCAGCGAGAGCAGATTGGGGCCAAGGGATCCTGAAACTGGGACACCTGGCGGTATAGGTGCAGCCCAACCCCATTCCTCTGCCCCAACACCTGCCACCCCCAGTTCCTCCCCACCGACAGTGGCTGCCAACCCCCAGCCGGACATCCTGGCCCGCCCGATCCCCGGTCGCAATCCTCCGCCCCCCTACCCTCCTCAAGCTCGCCGTCTCGGCCAACAGGGGCAGGTGCTGCTGCGGGCCAAGGTCAATGCCCAGGGGCAGGTGCAGCAGGTGGAGATCGCCTCTTCCAGTGGGTTTCCCGCCCTGGATAGGGCAGCGCAGGAGGCGGTGCAGCGGTGGGAATTCAGCCCGGCCTTGAGAAACAACGCCCCCATCGAGTCTTGGGTGGTGGTGCCCATCCAGTTCACCCTCAATTGATTGCTGTTTGGGAATTGTTTTGGAGCATGACTCTAGTCAATAATAAGCTCAACTATACTGA
>NZ_JANSIM010000158.1:0-15059 GCF_047502655.1 Synechococcus sp. R5-12
AAGCCCGCACCCTGCGCATAGCGCGGGTGTCGGGTAGTTTACAAAAGCTTGAATCGAGATGTTTTGTGAGTTTGCAAATGGCTACATAGGTAGTTGTGGGCTACGTGGGGATTATGAAAAAAATTAAGACTTTTGGCACAGCGGCAATTTTCGCCAGTAGTCCGGCACTAGGATGGCTTCCAAGTATACCCGGCGGGATCCCATGTATGTATATTGCCCGGAGGAATTTCTGGGAAGCAAAACCCAGTGCAACCTAGAAGCATTGATAGAACGGCTGGAAGAGGGGGGTCGCACCCTTTTGAGCCAGTTGTTTGACGTTCGTTACCCTTACTGGAAGCGTAATCTCCGCAACAACATTCGCTTGGTGGGGGAGCTGCGCTATGTAGGCGAGGTACCCGTTCTGGTTTTGTTTGGCCTCTGGCCGAGAGGCAGTCACGAATACCGGGAGTTCTTAGACCGACGGCGAGATCCCGATTATCAAGAACGGGTGCGGAGCTGGGTGCCCGATGACCGTTTGCAGGCGTGGCTGGCGCAGCGGCACGAACCAGGGGATCCGCCAAACCATCTCCCCCCTCTGCCCGACGAGCTGTATGAATGGACACAGTTCTTGAATGCTCCCAATCCGCAGGAGCGGCTGGTGTTGGAAAGCGGGGAATGGGTTCGGCAAGTACGGGCCCTTTCTCCAGAGCAGCGGCGCCAGGCTTACCAAGCAGTATCCCGCTTGGTAATTGAAGGCAGGCTCTACCGGCAGCTCCCGCCGTTTTATCTGGAGGCAGAGGTCAAATGCTGGCAGGAGGGATCCCTGTATCTGGCCGTCAGCTTGGTACAAGCGTGCGAGCAGCCAGGGAGATTGTTTCCATTTCTCATTGGAGTTTACGACCACGCCCCAGAGCAAAAGGAACGGTTTGAGCTGGGATGCCAAACCTGCCTCTTTGGGATGAAAGCCAAGCAGCCAGACATTCTCCAGCACCCGCAACCTTTGGAGGTGTGGAAGCGGTACGCCCGTCGCGCCTACCCCGACTACATGGTGATGGATGAGACCATTTGGTTGGAAATGCAGGAGATCACAGAGGGAAATTTGGCTTTGTCCATGGAGGAGGAAGAAATCCTGCAGAGTACATCCATGCCCCTACTGATCAACGGAAGGGCCGGGAGTGGCAAATCTCTGATGTTGTACTACCGCTTTGCCGACTATTGCAGCCACTACCTCAAAACTTCAAAACAGAGACCTCTTGAGTACCGCCCTCTCTTTTTGACCTACAGCCCAAGCTTGGTGCAGCAAGCTCGCAACAGGGTAAGTTCAATTTTGCGCATCAGCCACCGCTATCGGGAGGAGGGGTGCAGCTTCTCCACAGAGGAAATTCAGCAGTGTCAAGCTTTTTTTAGCACTTTTCAGGACTACCTGCTGAACTGTCTTCCTGCCGAGCGGCAAGAACGCTACCAACCGGATCGGTATGTCAATTTTTATCGATTTCAGAGCTGGTATTGTGGTCGCCGCGATGTAGAGCTGGCTTGGCACACCATTCGCACGCTGATCAAAGGCTATGAGGTCAGTGACTATTTGGATCCCGATAGCTACCGAGAATTGCCTGAGGCCGACCGCAGTGTGGATGAAGAAGCCTTCGAGCGGATTTACGAAGAGATTTGGCCGGGTTACCGGGATCGAACCACCCACGAGGGCTACTGGGATGACCAAGATTTGGCCAGAGATGTGCTGCAGAATGGCACTCTTAATCCTATTCATCCAGTCATTTTTTGCGATGAGGTTCAGGACTTTACCCAACTTGAGCTGAATATCATTTTTTGCTTATCTCCTTGGGGAAAATACAAGTTGGATTGGGCTATTGAGCGCCTGCCCTATGCCTTTGCCGGGGATCCCTTGCAAACCATTAACCCGACGGGATTTCGTTGGGCTGCCCTGAAAAAATACCTATACGAGCATATCCGCGCCTACTTGTTGCCGAGCCATCTCTTTGAGATTGCAGGCCCGCAGGAGCTGAGAAACAACTATCGCAGCAATCCACAAGTTACTCGTTTTAGCAATGTAGTCAACCTGTGGCGGCGAGTTCTCAGCAAGAGTCGAGAAATCTATCCCCAACAGCCCTGGCGTCCCCATGAGCAGGGCATGCCGGTTCAAAGGTTTGTGCTGGATGGTCAGGAAAGAAACTTAATCGAAGATGAGCTTAGAAAAATGCTTAGTGATCTCACAGGAACAGTCTGTATCTTACCCTGTCCTGTGGGAGAGGAGCTGAACTACGTGCGTCAGGATCCCGAACTCCAGAAGATCTTTGCCGAGGAATTGAAGCAGAATCTTAAACCACCGCTCCTGCAAACTGCTACGTCTGTTAAGGGAATGGAGTTCAAAAAAGTTATCCTCTACAAGTTTGGAAACGCCTATCGACAAAACTTTAACCGGCAGCTTAATTATTACGCCCGAGGAGCTGGGGAGGCGATATCCCTGCAACTCCATTATTTTCTCAACCAATTGTATGTCGGCATTACCCGCCCCATCGAGGCCCTGGCCATTGTGGACACCTCTGCCGGTTGGCGGGAGTTCTGGGATCCAAGCTTAGAATCCAACTCTTGGCTCGATCATCCTTCTCTGCAACCGGATCGGTCGGAATGGGAGACCGACCCACCGGTATTGGGTTACCCTGTCAAAGGCATCAATATCCAGTACTGGACCAATACAAGCTTGGAAGATCTGCAGGAGGCAGCTCTTGAGCTTCTCAGGCGCGGCATCGAGGAGGGCAACCTCAAACTTCTGGAGGATGTTCAAACTCTGGCGCGGAAGGCAAAAAAACCACCTCTAGAACAGGAATGTCAGGCCTGGCTCCTCAAGCTCCAGAGGGATTACGTTTCCGCAGGGCAAAAGTTCCTGAGCCTGGAGCAGTCTGCTTTGCCCAACAAAAATCTTAAACGAGAAGCCTGGGAGTGCTTTTGGAGAGGGAAGGCCTGGTTGGAGCTGCAGCGTAACGCCGCCTACTTTGCTGGATGTCCTGGGATCCCAGACTACAGCCCCTTGGTGGACTTGATGGTGGCGACCCAAAGAACCTCTGTCAAGTCTATGGAGCGCTTCCGACAGGTGGTGCAGGTGCGAGATTGGCTGAGCGTTGAAGTCAGCCCCAAAGATAGGGACTTCGTCCCGCTTACACGAACGGATTCCACCTGGAAAGAGTGTGTACAGCAATTTTTGGCAGAGCTTGAGCAAGTTCTCAACAACTTGGGAACTTTCCGCCCTCAGGCAGAGGCCCGCAGCCGGTTTTTGCAAGAGACCCTTGAGGCTTTGAAGGGACGTCTGGCCTTTCTCGGCCAGCGGCAGCCGTTCGCGAATCAGTACTACAAGATTTGGGGTATCTGTCACTTCTATCGGCAGGAATTTGAGCGGGCGGTAGAGGTTTGGGATCAGGGGGGCCAAACGGAGCATTCCCCCTACTACCGGGCCAAGATCCACCTGGAACCCCTTCCCGGCAAGGTGAGGTGGCTATCCAAAGACCGCCAAGACTCGGTGGTGCTGGACCGATGGCAAGAGGCAGGACGTCCCCTCACAGGCGAGTGGGCAGAGTACATCGGCGACGTCGTCACCAGTCTGGAGCGCTTGAAAGACTGGCCGCTGATGCTGCGAGTTCTGATCCAGTGCCGAGAGTGGGAGGAGCTCTGGAAAACGGTGCAGGCCCATCCTCAGGCGTGGCAGCGGGGACATGACTACGAGCTGGTGGCTGCCATGGCCCGGGATATCCGGACCAACTGGGAAGACTTAAGGCGCAAATCCCCTGGGCTGCGAGATTTTCTGCAGGAAGTGGTTACCAGCACACAGATGGAGCGGGCCTGGTGGCTACAGCCCCTGGAGGTAGGCTTGGCTTGTGAGCGATTGGGCCACTACCGAGACACGCTCAGGTTTTACGAGCGCTTCACCGAAAGCAGAACCGGCAGGCTGACCAGGCAGCAACGCTCTCAAATTCGGCAGCGCTGGCTGGTGACCCACCAAAGGTATCAAGAGGTTCTCCAAGCGGAGGGGCGCCCAACAGATCGTTTGGCGGAGGAGTTTCGACAGGCTCAAGAGCGTTGGAGGGAGCAGCTGCCCCAGGCAGAACCTGAGCTGGACGAACGGGATCCCTGGCCACATGACTTCGTGGAGCACCCCAGCCCTGTTCAAAGTTGGCTGCTGCAGCGGGAGCAAACTGAAGCTCAGAGACTGCAAGTGGCAATCCGCGAGGAACTGAAGCGGCTCAACGAGAGGCAGCTCCAGCAAGTTCATAGCCTGATTCAGCGATTGCTCGGCCCAGGTTGAGAAGGAGTTGGAAGTAGAGCCAACTACCGCAAGATCTGCCGCAGCCGCTCCAGGGCGCGTTGGTTTTCTTCAGGGGTGCCCACCGTTAGGCGCAGCCCGCCGCCGGTACAGCGCACACAAGTTCCCAGCTCTTGCCAGGCCCGCTGCAGATCCTGGGGATCCCATCCTGCCACCCGGAAGTAGAGAAAATTGGCCTGGCTGGGCCACACCCGCACCCCCGGCAGTTCCTGCAGGGCTTGGTAGAGGGCATCTCGTTCCTGACGGATGAGGGGTAGGTCGGCCAAAAACTCCTCGGCATGTTCCAGGGCGATCTGAACGGCCCACTGGGAGATGGCCGAGAGATTGTAGGGCAGGCGGATGGAGTCCAGCACCTGGATAAGCTGCGGATGGCCGATGGCATAGCCCACCCGGTGAGCTGCCAGGCGAAAGGCTTTGGAGAAGGTGCGCAAGATAACCCAGTTGGGGTGCTCCGCCAGCTTGGGCAGGGCCGTGTGCCGGCTGAACTCAAAATAGGCCTCATCCAAAATCACCAGAATCTCTTCGGGCAGCCCTTCCACCCACTCCCACTCTGCAGCCGTCAGGCCGTTCCCCGTCGGCGAGTTGGGATCCACCAGGCACACCACCCGAATCGGATGCTCCCTCAAAGCCTGTTGACATCGCTCTAGATCCAGAGCAAACGTCTCCGGGTCGCGGGGAACCCGCACCACTGGGATCCCCAGGCTCTGGGCCAGGATGGCGTACATGGAGAAGGTGGGCTCTGCCACCAAAATGCCGCCCCGCCCGCCCAGACAGGTGGCAATCAGCAGGGAGCGGATCAGCTCATCCGACCCATTGCCCAGGCTGATCTGCTCTGGCTCCGCTCCGGCATAGGCGGCGATGGCCTGCTTCAGGCCCCGGTGGTGGGCATCGGGATAGCGGTTGCTGGGGATCCCCTTTTCCCAAAGGAGGGAGAGCTTCTGCTTAAAGCCCGCCGGCCAATCGAGGGGGAACTCATTGGCATCCAGCTTGTCGGCAGCCGGGGCTGGCACAGCGTCGTAGGGCTTGAGGTAGAGCAAGTCGGGGCGCAGATACTGCAGAGCACACATCTTCCTGACGGGGAGAAGTAGCTATTATATCAGGGCCAACCCGACCACTTATTCTTTTGTCAGGGATCCCTGCTGACGTAGCGCCTCAAAAAGGGCAATCGCTACGGCATTGCTGAGGTTCAGGCTGCGCACCGGCCCCCGCAGTGGGATGCGCACGCTGGGATAGGTTTCCAAAAACATGGGATCCAACCCCCGGCTTTCGCTGCCGAACACCAACCAGTCTCCCGGCTGATAGGTTACTTCCGTATAGAGGGCTTTGCCGCGCACGCTAAAACACCAGAACCGGGCCTCAGGGTGGGCCTGCACCAGAGCAGACCAAGAGGGGTAGCGATACAGTTGGACGTGCTGCCAATAGTCCAGCCCCGCCCGCTTGAGGTAGCGATCCGAAAGGCGAAACCCCAGAGGATCCACCAGATGGAGAGGCGTATCGGTGGCTGCACAGGTGCGGGCGATATTCCCCGTATTGGCCGGGATCTCTGGGGCAACCAAAACAACGTGGAAGGGCATAGTCCTATCCTACTTGCCCCCAAATCCGCGGTTGCCGCCCCCTTTTTTGCCCCCACCTTTGCCCGGCTTGCGGCTGGGCTGTTGCCGAGAGGGAGAGGCCGTTGAACGTCCGCGCCAACTGGGATCCCCGCCGGGAAGAGAGGTACGCCCACCCCCCCAACCCATACCGGGAAAACCGCCACCCATGCCCATGTTGCGCATCATGTCGCGCATGCGTTGAAAATCACTGACCAGTCGGCTGACATCCTCCAGCTTGTGGCCAGATCCGCGGGCCACCCGTCGTTTGCGGCTGACGCTGCGGGCCAACAGATCCGGGTTGCGCCGCTCTTCGGGGGTCATGGAGTTGATCATGGCTTCGGCGCGGGCCAGTTGGTCTTGTCCCTTTTGCAGTTGTTCCTCGCTGATTTTGCCCATCCCTGGCATCAGTCTCAGCAGCCCTGCCAAGGATCCCATGCGTTTAATTAGGCGCATCTGCTTGAGGAAATCGGTGAAATCAAACTGGGCAGTCATCATCTTCTCCGCCATGCTGGCGGCATCTCCCAGGTCGATTTCCTCTTGAGCTTTTTCCACCAAGCTGAGGATATCCCCCATACCCAGAATGCGGGAGGCCATGCGATCTGGGTAAAAGGGATCCAGCGCTTCCACCTTTTCGCCAACACCGATGAACTTGATGGGCTGACCGGACACTTGGCGAATGGAAAGGGCGGCCCCACCGCGGGTGTCCCCATCCAGCTTGGTGAGAATGGCCCCAGTGATGCCCAAGCGCTCGTGGAAGGCTCGGGTAAGGCTGGCTGCCTCTTGGCCGATCATGGCATCCACCACCAGCAGGATCTCGTGGGGCTGCACCGCCGCCTTGATCCGCTCCAGCTCCGCCATCATCTCCAGGTCAATCTGCAAACGACCGGCAGTGTCCAAAATCACGTAGTCGTAGCCCTGCTGCCGGGCCGTCTCCACCCCCTGCCGGGCAATCTCGACGGGATCTGCTTTGCCCAGGTCGAAAACGGGGATCTGAATTTGCTGGCCCAGCGTCTTGAGCTGGTCGATGGCCGCCGGACGGTAGATGTCTCCGGCCACCATCAGGGACTTCTTGCCCTGCTTGCGCAAATACAGAGCCAACTTGGCGCAGGTGGTGGTTTTGCCGGATCCCTGCAAACCGGCCATGAGGACAATGGTGGGAGGCTGCTCCGCTTGGGCAATGGGCACGTTGGCTTCCCCCATCACTTTCACCAGCTCGTCGTGGACGATCTTGATGAACTGCTGATCCGGCGTCACCCCCAGGATGACCTCGGATCCCAGGGCAGCTTCCCGCACATCCTCGATAAACTGCTTCACCACCTGCAAGTTGACATCCGCATCCAGCAGGGCTCGCCGCACCTCCCGCAGAGCTTCTTGAATGTTGGTTTCGGTGATCTTGTCCTGGCCGCGCAGCTTTCTCCAGGCCAATTCCAACTTCTCGGAGAGGGCATCAAACATGGGTACTGTGGATCCTGTCAGGCGCTTTGGGGGCATTTCCTACCATAGTCGAATCGGGGCAACTCCATCTTGGGGATCCCAACCAAGGTGGCTATCCCGGCCCAGAAAAACTGGCGACTTCACAAAAGTTTAAGCAACAATAGAGGGCGTTGCATGCAGATCTTCCATGGTCAGCGTCGCTTCCCTTCCCTACAGCACCACCGACTGGCAATTGGGCTATCGCTCCCTATCCCAGGAGTACGACTATTGGATTACGGAGATCGAAGGACGGATCCCGGCAGGGTTGCGGGGAACCCTGTTTCGCAACGGCCCGGGCAAGCTGGAGGCGGGATCCCAGCGCTACGGGCACCCGTTCGATGGCGACGGCATGGTCTGCGCCATCACCTTTGTGGGGGGGAAAGTTCATTTTCGCAACCGGTTTGTGCGCACCCGCGAGTTTGAAGCAGAGGAAAAAGCCGGTCGGGTGCTTTACCGAGGGGTGTTTGGCACCCAAAAGCCGGGCGGCTGGTGGAGCAACTTTCTCGACTTGCGGTTTAAAAATCCCGCCAACACCAACGTCATCTACCAGGGAGATAAGCTGCTGGCCCTGTGGGAGGCCAGTGCCCCTTACCGGCTGAACCCGGCCACCTTGGCCACCGAGGGGATCGAAACGTTTGCAGGAGGGATCTCAGCCAACCAGCCTTTTACCGCCCATCCCCGGCGGGATCCCCACACGGGAGATCTCATCGCCTTTGGGGTGCGGGCTGCCCAGAACTCCACGTTGCTGT
The DNA here is from genome assembly GCF_047502655.1 of Synechococcus sp. R5-12. Taxonomy (NCBI): domain Bacteria; kingdom Bacillati; phylum Cyanobacteriota; class Cyanophyceae; order Synechococcales; family Synechococcaceae; genus Synechococcus; species Synechococcus sp. R5-12. The sequence goes on from NZ_JANSIM010000158.1 coordinate 8,124, forward strand.
TTTATCGTCTGGACTCGCGCGGGCGCTTGGTGGAAAAGCGGGATTACCGCCTGCCCGGTTTTGCCTTCCTGCACGATTTTGTCTGGACACCCCGCTACCGTATCTTTTTCCAAAATCCCTTGGCTTTCAACCCCCTGCCGTTTGTGTTGGGCTGGCAACCGGCGGGCACCTGTCTGACCTTGAAACCGGGGGAGCCGACCCGCATCTGGCTCTTTCCCCAGGGCGACGAGCCGCTGCAACTGGAAACGGAGCCGGGGTTTGTTTTCCATTTTGTCAACGGCTACGAAGTCGGGGATCAGGTGGTGGTGGATGCCGTCCTCTATGAGAGCTACCCTGCCCTGGAGCCGGATGCCGATTACCTGCAGATTGACTTTGCCCAGATTCCGGCGGGCAAGCTGTGGCGGTTCTATCTGGATCCCAAGGGGGGCAGCGTGAAGCGGGAACTGCTGCTGGACCGCTCGGTGGAGTTTCCGGCTATCCACCCGGCTCAAATGGGGGGATCCCACCGCTACATCTACATCGGGGCCACCCATGCTCCTGGCCCCAATGCTCCCCTACAGGCCATCCTCAAGCTGGATACCGCCACAGGCCGCACGCAGCAGTACAGCTTTGCCCCCCGCGGCTTTGTGGGAGAACCGGTGTTCATCCCCGATCCAGAAGGTCAGGGCGAAGAGGCAGGGTGGATCGTGACGGTGGTTTTTGATGCGGCCAGCCAGCGCTCTCAAGTGGTGATCCTAGAAGCAGCCGACCTGACAGCCGGCCCCGTCGCGCGTATCCCATTGCGGCACCACATTCCCTATGGCCTACACGGCAGTTTTACTCCCCAGGTGTGGGTAACGCCTGCCTAAGCGATGAGCTTCAAGATGGCTGAATGGATCCCCTTGGCTGAGGGAATGCAATCCAGCCCTTAGAGAGCCCTGGGGATCGGTCAGTCGGATCCCGGCTGTGCAGAAACACCTCCAGTCAGCGTTGCCGGAAAAAACTACAGGTACTCATCAATATCAATGGCCCTGTCTGGGGAATAGACATCCTGCAGCCTGAGAACCATTCCTTTGGAACAGTTGCTAGTATTGGCTACAGGTCGGCTACAGTGTTGACAACTGCGGGCAAGGGCAGCTGCTAGGAGTTTCCCAATAGAAGCAGAATGGAAAAACGCTGTTGGGCATTGTTAGGCTAATGGGTGGTGTGCTGAGCAAGCCTTGGGTCAAGAGCAAAGCTAAAGCTATAGCCTGTTTTTGCAACGGTAAAGTAAATGTTTGCTGCTGAGCATTTTGGACTGACTGCAACGGAACCGTCACAATGTCCTCCGATCTGAGACCTCCCTTTCGACCGGTACGGCCCCCCAGACCCAGCTCAACGGGTGAGGCCAAGGGATCCCTGTCATCAGCGAAAGCTCAGGATCCTGCGGCAGCTCCTGGTGCTGTTCGCGACAGCGGGACGGAGTCCTTGCAGCCCGTTGTCAGTACCACTGCTAGCTTGGAAGAAAAGAAAGAGCGAGTCTGTTTGGAACCCATCCCCCCGCCTGGGGAGAAGATGCAATACCGAGCCATCGGCCTCATCGAAGGGCAATACATCCCCTCCCCAGAGCACTTTACCCGCGGGATTTTGCGCACCTCGGATGGCTTGGATCTGAATGCCGTATTGCTGGGCCGGGTGATGAGCCTGGTACGCAAGCATCTACGGCCGGAACGCAACTATCTGTGGGTGGTTTATCCTCGCACCCGCGACAAAACCGAAGATCTGCACGTGCAGTTGCTGGGGGTGTGGGCCCCAGAAGAAATGGGGCGAACTCTCCCCGAGGGATCCCGTCCAACAGTGGTGCCGGATTGGTTTTCCATCCGGGGCGAGGTCGTTTTTCAATCCCAGGAGAAAGGGTTCATCATCGTCAAGATCCGTCAATCGGGCAAAAAAGCTTCTGCCAACTCCCCCGCTCAGCGAGTCCAGAAGGATGGAGCCGCAGCCCCCAAGCCCCAAGCCTTCAAATTGCGCCTGATCGGATCCCTGCCGGGCAAAGGGGTAGGCAATTTCTGGGATCTGCAGGTGCGCCGCCGTGGATCCCTGCTCTATGTGGAGGCGGGCACTCCCATCGGCCCAGTACTCAAAACGCCGCCGCGCCCACGCCTGAAGCGTTCCCCCCCCCAACCCAAAGCTAGGAAGAGTTCCACCCCCTCGACACGTGGGGAAGCGTCTATTCAAGAGCCGTTTTATCCTCTGCGAGATCCCACAAAAGTACCCAAGCCGGTTAAGAGAAAACGCCCATAAACTGGGCTAGTAGATCCTGCTTTAATGGAGCTTTTCATGTTGACCTTCTTGTTGTGAACCATTCTTTTACCCTGGTTAGGCCGTGGCAGAACCAACTCCTCCCAACAAAGATGAATTCATTTCGCCTCGCTATCCCTACTGGGGCGAAGTGAAGCCGCAGAACCTAGTTTTTGATGCCAACCTGCAGGAATTTAGCAATAAAGTGTCCTTGATTTGTAGCTTGGAAACCGGGGGCAAAATTACCCCGGAAGAAGCCTACCGGCAAATCAAAGAGCTGTGGAAACAACTCAAGCAGACCAAAAAAGCCATCTTGGACAATCCCCAGTGGAAGGAATCTCCCCCCGACTTGCCGGAAGAGTAGCCGGCTGGATCCTGGCTAACCGCAAACGGTGTACACTGGGCGCGGACGCCGGGCTTAGTCAGGGAAGATGAGGACTTTTCCTTCGCCGGAGGCGCTGCGTCGGCTGCCAGCAGGGGCTGCGGATGGGGCCATCATTCTGGGCACGTTGGTTCTCCTGGCCTTGGTGGCGCAGGTGGGAGTGGGGGCTTTTGAGGGGTTTCAGCCTCCGGCGGTGGTGCCCCGGATCGACTTGGATCCGCGCAACCTGCCCTACTATGCGGCCCGCTCCACCTTGCGCATGTTCATTGCCTTGGCCTTTTCCACCCTTTTTACCTTGATCTATGGCTACATTGCTGCCAAAAGTCGCTGGGCCGAGCGCATTTTGATCCCTCTGTTGGATGTCTTGCAATCGGTGCCGGTGTTGGGGTTTCTCTCCATTACCGTCACCGGCTTTATTGCCCTTTTTCCCGGCAGCTTGCTGGGGCTGGAGGCGGCTTCTATCTTTGCCATCTTCACCAGCCAAGTCTGGAACATGACCTTTTCCTTCTACCAATCCCTGCGCACGCTGCCTCAAGAGTTGGTGGAAGCGGCTACCTTGTATCGCCTGTCGGGGTGGCAGCGCTTTACCCAGTTGGAAGTGCCGGCGGCAATGGTGGGCCTCATCTGGAACGCCATGATGAGCTTTGGCGGAGGGTGGTTCTTTGTGGCAGCCAGCGAAGCCATCAGCGTGCTCAACCAGGAATACACGCTGCCGGGCCTGGGATCCTATGTGGAAGCGGCCGTCCAGGCGGAGGATCTGCCCAAGCTGGGCTGGGCGCTCCTGACCATGGCTGGGGTCATCCTGCTGGTGGATCAGCTTTTCTGGCGGCCTTTGGTGGCTTGGTCGGATAAGTTTCGCCTGGAACAGAGCAGCGGGGCTGCCGCCCCCGAATCCTGGCTGTACGATCTGCTGACCACGGCGCGGATCCCGCGGCTGATCGGCAGTTGGCTGTCCCCCTTGGCAGAGTTGGTGGATCGGCTGTTGTCCCACTTAACTCGCCCCCGTTGGGTGGATCCCCTCAGTCCTGAGGCCGAGCGACGCCGCGAGCGGCTGCTAACCCAGCTTTCCTGGGCAGCTATTGGCGGCATTGGGATTTGGATTGTTTATTTTGTGGCTACCACTGTGGGCTTTGGAGAGGTGATGCTGACCTTCGGGCTAGGGATCCTCACCCTGCTGCGGGTTAGCGTGTTGCTGGTGTTCGCCACGGTGATCTGGACTCCCATTGGGGTGGCCATTGGCTTTAATCCAAAACTGGCGAAACTGCTGCAGCCGGTGGTGCAATTCCTGGCAGCTTTCCCGGCCAATTTCCTTTTTCCCTTTGCCACGTTGTTTTTTATCCGCGCCCAGATCAGCATTGAGTGGGGCAGCATTTTGCTCATGTCGTTGGGGGCACAGTGGTACATCCTTTTCAACTCCATTGCCGGCGCCCAGAGCATCCCCACGGACTTGCGAGAAATGGCTGTGGATGTGGGCCTGCGGGGATGGCAGCGCTGGCGGAAGCTGATCATTCCAGGGATCTTTTCCGCCTGGGTCACCGGGGGAGTCACGGCCAGCGGCGGCGCTTGGAACGCCAGCATTGTCTCGGAGATTGTGGCCTGGGGATCCACCACCCTGACGGCTACGGGGTTGGGCACCTACATTGCTGAGGCAACGGCGGTGGGAGACTGGCCCCGCATTACCTTGGGCATTGGCATGATGAGCTTGTTTGTGGTGGGCCTTAACCGTCTGTTCTGGCGACGGCTGTATCAGTTGGCGGAAGAAAAGTATCACCTTTAGTCTTTTCAATTTCTGAGGCAATATGAGCTCTGCAGCTTCCCCCGTTTTGATCGAGGTCGAGAAAGTCTACAAGCGCTTTCCTTTGCCAGAGGGCAAGGGGGAGTTTACCGTTTTAAGCCAGATTGACCTGCAGGTGCGGGCTGGGGAAGTCTTGGCTCTGCTGGGCCGTAGCGGCAGCGGCAAAAGCACCCTTCTGCGCATCATGGCGGGCCTGATCCCCCCCAGCCAAGGGCGGGTGCTGAGCAACGGCCAGCCTCTACGCGGGCCTAACCCCGATGTGGCGATGGTGTTTCAGAGCTTTGCTCTCCTACCCTGGCTGACCGTGCAAGAAAATGTGGAGCTGGGGCTGCAAGCCCGAGGGATCCCCCGCGAGATCCGCCGGCAAAAGGCCCTGAAGGCCATTGACTTGGTGGGCTTGGATGGGTTTGAGAACGCTTACCCCAAGGAGCTTTCGGGGGGGATGAAGCAGCGGGTGGGCTTTGCCCGCGCCTTTGTCCTAGAGCCCAAGGTGCTGTTTATGGATGAGCCTTTTAGCGCTTTGGACGTGCTGACGGCGGAAAACCTGCGGGGGGAAATTGATGAGCTGTGGAATGCGCAAGCCTTCCCTTCCCAAAGCATCCTCATCGTTACCCACAACATCGAAGAGGCGGTGTTTTTAGCGGATCGGGTGGTGATTCTGGGATCCAACCCGGGGCGGATCCGGGGGGAGGTGAGAATAGATCTGCCGCGGCCTCACGAGCGCACGGATCCCCGCTTTAAGTCCTTGGTGGACTACATCTACGAGATCATGACCAACCCCGAAATTGCTGTTACCGGAGAGGTGGCTCTGCCTGCGCTGGCTGGTGATAAGACCACTTCCCCCTATGCCCTGCCTCTGCCCCATGCGCGGGTGGGCGGGATCAGCGGTCTGCTGGAGTTGATCGTGGAGTGGCCGCAAGGGCGGGCGGAGATTGCCGATTTGGCCGAGCGGCTGCAACTGGCCGTGGACGATCTGCTGCCGATTTTGGATGCGGCGGTGCTGTTGGGCTTTGCCGAGGTGGCCAGCGGGGTGGTGCAACTGACCGAAATTGGCCAGGACTTTGCCAACACCACCATCCTGCGCAGCAAGGATCTCTTCCGACAACAGCTATTGGCACGGGTTCCCGTGTTCCGCAGCATCTTGCAGACTCTGGAAGAAAAAGGCAGCCGCTCCATGCGAGCGGACTTCTTCTTGGATCTTTGGGACGAACACTTCCCCCACGCTGAAGCCGAACGGCAGTTTGCCACCGCCATTGACTGGGGACGCTATGCAGAGCTGTTTGAGTACGACGCCTCGGAAGAACGTCTCTATCTGCCCGAGCCAAGCGAGAGCTCCACTGCTCAAAAGCCTGTCGGTCTCAACTCTCGTTCCGACTGAAGCGCATCTGGCTCTGCCTTTTTCAAAGCTGCATCGTAGAGCGGAGGTATGGCGCCAATTCCAGAAAGTCCCAAAATCTACCACATTACTCATGTAGACAACTTGCAAGGGATTTTGGCATACCCCCCTGCCTAAAGGCAGGGGATTCTTGTTACTGGTTCTGCGACAGCACTTGAAATCATGGCCTGGGAACTTCAAGGCCTATGCCGCAGCCTGCCGGCGGGGGGGAAGTCCAACCGGGCAAAATGTTCGTTTTCGAGACCGGAAACCTGACCAATCCGCGCTACATCATCAATTTCCCCACAAAACGCCACTGGCGGGGGAAGTCGCGGATCGAGGATATAGAAGCTGGGCTGAAGTCCCTTGCCGAGGAGATCAGGCATCTTGGTCTGCGCTCAGTCGCTTTGCCACCCCTAGGCTGCGGCCTCGGGGGTCTTCATTGGCCCGATGTGCGCTCCCGCATCGAGCAGGCGCTAGCAGAACTTCCCGACGTCCACATCCTTGTCTTTGAGCCCACCGGGCCTCAGCCTTTACCGAAGAGCATGCGCCGCGGCCAGATCCCTTCCTTGACGCCGGGAAGAGCGGTGCTGGTGGGCCTTATGGAGCGCTATGTAAACGGTCTACTTGTTCCGTTTGTCTCTTTGCTTGAGCTGCACAAGCTGATGTACTTCCTGCAGGAAGCCGGGGAGCCGCTTCGCCTACGATTTACAAAGGGCGTTCATGGACCCTACGCTGAGAACCTGCGGCATGTTCTCAAAGAAATCGAGGGATATTACATCTCTGGGTACGGCTCGGGCGGTGATCGACCAGACAAGAAGCTGGAACTGGTGCCCGGTGCTGTCGAGGAAGCCCATAGATATCTCGCTGGACAGCCAGAGACGAGAGAACGCTTTGAGCGTGTCAGCGACCTCGTGGAGGGCTTTGAGTCGCCCTATGGTCTAGAATTGCTGGCTACTGTCCACTGGATCGTGACTCGTGGGCACCCTTCTACGACGGCAGAGTTGGTGGAAAGCTTCTACGCCTGGGGAGATAGAAAACAACAATTCAGCTAGAAATCGCAGGAGCCCCGCACTGTACACGTAGGGTCAGTGTCGGGAGGAATGCGGAAGTTATGATAGAACC
>NZ_JANSIM010000159.1:0-8700 GCF_047502655.1 Synechococcus sp. R5-12
ATTTTCAGTATAGTTGAGCTTATCATTGACTAGAGTCATGCTCCCCCGCTGACTTCTCTCTACGCCAATTATTCTTCCGTGAAATCGGCTTCCATCACCCCTGAAGCAGAGCTGGGATCAGGGCTGGCAGCCGCAGTGGGTGCCGGAGCCGGTCGCGATGCCTGGGGCACTTGCACAATTTGGGGAGTAAAGATGAATAGGTTGTACACCGTGTTGCGGCGGATGTTGTCCATCATCTCCAGGAACAGCTCGTAGCCCTCGTTCTTGTACTCGATCAGGGGATCCTTCTGACCGTAGCCTCGCAGGCCCACAGCTTCCCGCAGCGCCTCCATCTGCTGCAGGTGTTCCCGCCAGAGGGTGTCCACCTGTTGCAACAGGAAAAAGCGCTCCGCCTTGCGCATCAAACCGGGCTCAAAGGTATCCAGAAAAGCCTCTTTGGCCTCATAGGCCAGTTCTGCCTGCTTGATCAGGTAGTCCAAGATCTGCTCGTAGGAGAGATCCTGCAGGTCTTCAACCTTGAGGTTTTGCTTCAGGAGCGGCACAAACTCCTGCATCTTGGCGGTCAGCTTGTCAATTTCCCACTCTTCCGGGGGCAGCTCTGGGTTGACATGCGCTCGCACGATCTCGCCAACGGTTTTGCGCACATAGTCAAGGATCTTGGTCTTGAGGTTTTCCCCCTCCAAGATGCGCCGCCGCTCTGAGTAGATGGCCCGCCGCTGGTTGTTCATCACCTCGTCATACTCGAACACCTGCTTGCGCATGTCGAAGTAGTACACTTCCACTTTTCTCTGCGCATTCTCCAGGCTGTTGCTGAGCCACTCGTGCTCAATGGGCATGTCCTCTTCCAACCGGAGCGTGTCCATGAGCTTGGCTACCCACTCGACACCGAAAATCTTGAGCAGGTTGTCTTCCAAGCTGAGGAAAAACCGCGAGGAGCCGGGATCCCCTTGTCGCCCGGCGCGGCCCCGCAGCTGGTTGTCGATGCGGCGGGATTCATGGCGCTCCGTACCGATCACATGCAGGCCCCCCAGCCTCACCACCTCTTCGTGCTCGGCCTCAGTAATTTTTTCGTACTCGGCTTTGATGCTGTTGTAAACCTCCCGCAGTTGCAAAATTAGCGGATCCTGCACCGGCGCTTTCTCGGAAGCTACTGCGATGAGATCCTCCACCACCAGCTCTGGCAGACGGTTCAGCCCATACTTGGTCACCGCTGCTGCCACCACTTCGTCTAAAGCTTGGTTGGTGCGGGCCGACAGCTCACAGGGGTAAAAATTGGGGGAGACCACCGTCCAGGATTTTTTCGGCTTGGGTGCTGTCCCACCAAATCCCTGGCCACCCCCCCGTCCCACCATCTGAACGGATCCCAAGGGGTTGTCGGCGTCCAATTGAGCCAGCTTGGGCATCAGCCGTTCCCGCAGCTTGAGGCGGGCCATGTACTCCGCATTGCCTCCCAAGATGATGTCCGTGCCTCGACCGGCCATGTTGGTAGCAATGGTTACAGCGCCTTTTCGCCCCGCCTGGGCAATGATCTCCGCCTCCCGCTCCACGTTTTCTGGCTTGGCGTTGAGGAGGTTGTGAGGGATCCCCATTTCCTTGAGCATGGCCGAGAGGCGTTCGGATTTTTCCACGCTGGTGGTGCCCACAAGGACGGGGCGCCCCTGGGCGTGCATGTGGGCAATTTCCTCGGCAACCGCTTGCCACTTGCCCCTTTCGGTCTTGTACACCAAGTCGGGGGCATCTTTGCGGCGGATGGGTCGGTTGGTGGGGATCACCGTAACTTCCAGGTTGTAGGTTTTGCCGAACTCGGCCTCCTCAGTGCGAGCCGTGCCCGTCATGCCGGAAAGCTTGGGATAGAGCAGAAAAAGGTTTTGGTAGGTGATGGTGGCCAGGGTTTGGCTCTCGCTTTGAATCGGCACCCCCTCTTTGGCCTCCACCGCCTGGTGCAGCCCATCAGACCAGCGGCGGCCGGGGAGCACCCGCCCGGTGAACTCGTCCACGATCACCACCTCTTGATTGCGGACGATGTAGTGGACATCCTTGATGAAGAGCTCTTTGGCCTTCACCGCGTTAAAGACAAAGTGCGCCCAGGGATCCTTGGGATCAAACAGGTCAGAGACTCCCAGCAACCGCTCGGCGGCTTCAAACCCCTCGTCGGTAAGGATGACGTTGCGGGCTTTTTCATCCACCTCATAGTGTTCATCTCGGATCAGCTCCCGCGCCACCTGGGCTGCCCGCAGGTATTTTTCGGAAGGACGAGCCACTTGGCCGGAGATGATCAGGGGAGTACGGGCTTCATCAATCAGGATCGAGTCCACCTCGTCGATGATGCAGTAGTTAAAGGGCCGTTGCATCACCTCTTTGATGTCGGTGGCCATGTTGTCCCGCAGGTAGTCGAAGCCCAGCTCGCTGTTGGTGCAATAGGTGATGTCGCAGTTGTAGCTGCGGCGCTTTTCTTCGGGTGACATGCCCTCTTGCACTAGACCGACCGTCAGGCCCAAGAAACGGTGCACCTGCCCCATCCACTCCGAGTCCCGACGGGCCAAGTAGCCGTTGACGGTAACGATGTGAACCCCCTTCCCAGTCAGGCCGTTCAAGTAGGCAGGCAGGGTGGCGACCAGGGTTTTCCCCTCGCCGGTTTTCATTTCGGCAATCTGGCCTTCGTGCAGCACCATGCCGCCGATAAGCTGTACGTCGTAATGGCGCAAGTTCAAGACCCGCTTGGCGGCCTCCCGCACCACGGCAAACGCCTCCGGCAAGAGATCGTCCAGAGATTCTCCTCTGTCCAAGCGCTGGCGAAACTCTGTGGTCTTGGCCTTGAGCTCCGCATCCGAAAGAGAGGCGATCTCGATCTCCAGCGAGTTGATCAACTTGACGACAGGACGGTACTGCCGGATCTTCCGATCGTTAGGATCCCCGAGGAGCTTTTGTAGGGTTTGGAGCATGGGCAAGCCTAGGCCAATGAAGGACATTGATTGATTAACGATGCAATTCTACCATTTTAACTTGGCCGGCCAGGGAGAGGTTGGCCTGGATGAGCTGAGAGCAAAACACCAGAGCCATCGGATAGATGAGGAGAGCCGGCAGTTACTTGCAGTCCGCGGCAAGAAAATGTCACTCTAGGGAGGCGAAGGGATCCCGACCAAACCGTACTCTGCCGAGGCTCATGAATTTTTTGGGTGTTGGACTGCCGGAAATGTTGGTCATCTTTGCGGTGGCTCTCTTGGTTTTTGGGCCCCGCAAACTGCCGGAGATTGGTCGCACGCTGGCCAAAACCCTGCGCAGCCTGCAGGATGCTTCCAGAGAGTTCGAGGCGCAACTGAACAAAGAGGCCCAAGAGCTGGAGAAAGCCACCCGCGGGACAACGGCTGCCGCCCCTCCCAAGGCTTCCCGAACAGCAGCCGCGGCTGAGCCCAAAGCCGAGTCGGTCGCCACAGCCGATACACCCACCTCAGAGATGGCTCCCCCCCCATCCGCAGCCGACGACGCTCAAACAGCAGACGCTGCCTAACCTATGGCCCGCTTCAACCCCCTTTGCTTCGGCATGGAAATTACGCGCCTGTTCGAGCAAGGGCAGTCCTACTTCGCTCCTGCCAAGGTGGAGACCTGGCTGCGGCAGCATGGCCAAAACCCGTCTGACTATGAGATCTCGTTTCACCAGGAACTGCCCCCTGCCGGCTCTTCTGCGGCGATGTGGATTCGCATCGACTTGAAGCGTTGGGATGGCCAGCCGGTGGATCCCTGGCTATTGGAAGAGATCAACCGGGTAGATTGAGAATGGATTGCTCTTGGGGAGAGCCAGTCCCCACAAAGTTGAGGCTGTTGTCTACCGATGCCCAGTGCCACCCTGTTGGTATCTTGCCCTGATCAAAAAGGGCTGGTAGCCAAGCTCTCCAGCTTCATCTACAGCTACGGCGGCAACATCATTCACGCCGATCACCATACGGATCCCGAGGCAGGACTGTTCTTGAGCCGCATCGAGTGGGACTTGGAGGGCTTCCAACTGGAGCGAGGGGAAATTGTCCCCGCCTTTTCGGGTATTGCCCGTGGGATCCAAGCCAACTGGGAACTGCATTTTTCCGACACTCGCCGTCGCATTGCGTTGTGGGCCAGCAAGCAAAGCCACTGCCTTTTGGATCTGATCTGGCGGCAAAGGGCGGGAGAACTGCCCGCCGAGATCCCCTTGATCATCAGCAATCACCCCGACCTGGAATCGGTGGCCCGCTCCTTCGGTATCGATTACTACCACATCCCCGTTTCTCCAGAGGGCAAAGCCGCAGCCGAAGCCCGTCAGCTCGCTCTCCTGCAGGAATATCGAATTGACCTGGTGGTGTTGGCCAAGTACATGCAGGTCTTGAGTGGGTCGCTGCTCCGCCAAGCCCCGCCGGTCATCAACATTCACCATTCCACCCTGCCCGCCTTTGCCGGAGCCAACCCCTACCACCGCGCCCATCAACGGGGGGTGAAGATCATCGGCGCGACTGCCCACTATGCCACCGAAGATCTGGACGAAGGGCCGATCATCGAGCAAGACGTGGTGCGGGTCAGTCACCGCGATACCGTTGCCGACCTCGTCCGCAAAGGCCGCGACATGGAACGCCTAGTCCTGGCACGGGCAGTGCGGTATCACCTGGAGAATCGGGTGCTGGTGTACCACAACAAAACGGTGGTGTTTGCCTGATCAGCCCGCGGGCGCAGCGTCGCTCAACGGGATCCCTTTCTGGTTTCGTAGGAGAGCCAAGATCTCGTCCTTCACCTCTTGGAAGGAAGAAGTGCGCTTGAGACTGTAGTCGCGCCGACTGGGGAAATCAACCCGGAGCTCCCGTTTCACCCGCCCAGGATGGGACGTGAGTACATAGATGCGCTGGGCCAAAAAGACGGCTTCTTCCACATCGTGGGTGATCATCAGGATTGAAGTGCGCGTGCGCTGCCAGAGATCCAGCAAAAACTCCTGCATGGTCTCCTTGGTTTGCACATCCAAAGCGCCAAAAGGCTCATCCATGAGCAAAATCTTCGGCTGGGCCGCCAGAGCTCGCGCAATCGCCACCCGCTGCTGCATACCGCCCGAAAGTTGCCTGGGCAGGGCCTTAGCAAAACGCTCCAGGCCGACGATATCTGACGATATCTGGGGAGAAGAAGTCATAAGCCCTGAAGTTCAGGTAACTGTGCAGCCAGCTTGAGAACAGCTGTTCGCTGGCCCAGATTCTGGAGTCGGGTTGAGATAAGCAGCAAATAGTTAAGTTGGCTACAGAATCCCCTGACTTGTTGCTTAGGTCTGCTTTGAATCTTGGGTCTTCTTTGAGATTTATAGGATCCCTCAGTACTCAAAGGTCATGGGCGGGAAGCGGGAAGGGCGAGATCTGAGCTGGGCCGGTTCAGAGGGGGGAACGGGATCCCGGAAGGCTTTTGCCTCCTGCTGAAGGTGCTGCATGGCCTGCTCGATTTCCTGGAGTCGCGCGTGGATTTGCCCTTGCCGCTCTCGAATAAACTCTAGCTCTTGGTTGAGCCGCTGCTTTTCCACGGTGAGCTGCTGCATTTCGGCATAGAGGGCGGATTCGGTTTGGCGGCGAGGGATCGAGCGCAGCTTGGGGCGCGGTCGAGTTCGGGGCACACGGGGCAAGCTCATAAGGGGGGATCCCGGAAAACGGTTTGCGCCTATGCTAGCATGCTCTTGGCGGCCCTTCCATTCCTGGGTAGGATCCGATTCGTCCGGCGTGGAAAACGGCGATGGTGGAAACTGGAGCGGAACTGTTGCAACGCTACGGCAGCGGTGAGCGCGACTTCAGCAACAGCCAACTGGCCGGGGCTGACCTGGCCGGGGCCGACTTGGCCGGGATCGACTTGGGGGGATCCATTCTCCAGCAGGCAAAGCTGGCTTCTGCCAACCTGGAGCGGGCCTACCTGAGCGGTGCCGACCTCAGCCAAGCGGATCTTCAGGGATCCAACCTGCGGCTGGCCAACCTAGAAAAAGCTAAACTGCAGGGATCCCGATTGCAGGGAGCCAACTTGCGTGGGGCCAACCTGGCGGAAGCGGACTTGAGCGAGGCCGATCTCAGCCAAGCGGACTTGGCGGGGGCCAATCTCACCGGGGCCAACTTGAGAGGATCCCTTCTGGCCCGGTGCAAACTCAAGCTGGCCAACCTGCGAGGGGCCTGCTACGACGCCACCACTCAGATGGAAGCGGGTGTTACACCGGTGGAGCTGGGCATGGTTCAAGCCTAGAGGGGGAAATGGGGCTAGTCCTCTGGCTCCAAGTCCAGGATCTCCTGAATTTCGGCATCGGTATAGCCCACCGCCCGCAACTTCTCCGATACCGTGTGAATCTCCCCTGGAGACAAATCCTGCTGCCGTACCCGATCCCAGAGATTGGCCACAATCTGCAGCAGCAAACCGCTGCTCTCCGCCTCAAACAGCTCAAAAGCCGTGGCCAGCTCGATCGCCTGTAGCACCTCTTCGGCACTGCCAACCGGCTGATCGAGGGAGCGTTCCTCCAGCTCCACCAGCAACTGGCGCAGTTGGTTCAGGCCATCCCCAAGAGCAGACATACAGCAGGCTCCACAACGGCACTCGAACCCTCACCCTAGCAGACCCCTATCATTCCGCAAAAGGAATCCCGCCAATTCTGCGGCAGCTACAGCTATTCTGGTTAAAAGAGCGATCTAGCCGCAATCGAGGCGATTGTCGAGTCAGCATAGACAATCAACAACACCCAAACAACACCAAGAGGAGATGCATGAGTATGGCCCCAGTGAACGTCCTGCCCAATACCCCCCAGCCTTTGGCCAATAAGGGTGGCACCACCTTGGACTATGGCAGCGCGGTTTACCGGCAGGCCTACTCTCGCATCAACGGCATTGTGATCGAAGGGGAACAAGAAGCCCACGACAACTACCTCAAGCTGGCCGAGATGTTGCCGGAAGGGGCAGAGGAGCTGCACAAGCTGGCCAAGATGGAATTGCGGCACATGAAAGGCTTTCAATCCTGCGGCAAAAACCTGCAGGTAGAGCCGGATAGGGAGTTTGCCCGCACTTTCTTCGCCCCTTTGCGCAACAATTTCCAAAAGGCGGCAGCAGCCGGAGATCTGGTTGCCTGCTTGGTCATTCAGTCGCTGATCATCGAATGCTTTGCCATTGCCGCCTACAACATTTACATCCCCGTCGCCGATGAGTTTGCCCGCAAGATCACCGAGGGGGTGGTCAAGGATGAATATCTGCACCTCAATTTTGGAGAGCGCTGGCTAGGGGAGCATTTTGGCGAGGTCAAAGGGCAGATCGAAGCGGCCAACGCCCAGAACCTGCCCTTGGTCTGGCAGATGCTGCAGCAGGTGGACCAGGATGTAGAAGCCATCTATATGGATCGCGAGGCCATCGTCGAGGATTTTATGATTGCCTATGGAGAGGCGCTGGCCAACATCGGCTTCAGCACCCGCGAGGTGATGCGCCTCTCAGCCCAGGGTTTGCGGGCAGCATGACCCACCTCAGCATTCATCCTCTGCCGGCGGACTGCAGTTCTAGGCTGGCTACAGGCGGGTATGGACATGTTTTGATGGGATCCATCAGTTATCCAAGCGGGTAAACCTTTATGTTCGGCCTGATCGGGCACTTGACCAGCCTGGCCCATGCGAAGCGGGTGGCAGACAAGCTGGGTTATTCCGAATATGCGGAGAGCGACCTAGAGTTCTGGTGCATGGCTCCCCCTCAGGTGGTGGACGAGATCACAGTGACCAGCATTACCGGCCAAAAGATCCATGGGCAGTACGTCGAATCCTGTTTCTTGCCGGAAATGTTGGCGGGGGGACGGGTAAAGGCCGCCTGTCGGAAAGTGTTGAATGCCATGGCCCTAGCCCAGCGGCGCGGCTTGAACATTACTGCTTTGGGGGGATTTAGCAGCATCATTTTTGAGACTTTTCGCCTCGACAGTCTCCGGCGAGTCCGCAACATTGACTTGGAGATCCAACGCTTTACCACCGGCAATACCCACACGGCCTACATCATCTGTCAGCAACTGCAGTTGGCGGCCCAGCGCTACGCCATGGACTTGGCAGCCGCTACGGTTGCGGTGGTGGGGGCGACCGGAGATATCGGCAGCGCCATTTGTCAATGGTTGGTGGCCCACACTCACTTGGGCAAATTGTTGCTCATCGCCCGAGAGCGACGGCGTCTGGAGGAATTGCAGGCCAAGCTCAAGCAGGGGGAGATCTCTTCGCTGGAAGAGGCCCTGCCCCGCGCTGACTTTATCGTTTGGGTGGCCAGCATGAGCCAAGGCATGGCCCTCGATCCCCAAGTTTTGCCGGATCCCTGTGTCATCATCGACGGTGGCTACCCAAAGAACATCGCCTCCAGCTTGCAGCGAAAGGGACTCTACGTCATTGACGGGGGGATGGTGGAGCACTCTTTGGATATTGAATGGAACATCATGCAGTTTTTGAATGTGG
Source organism: Synechococcus sp. R5-12 (assembly GCF_047502655.1). Lineage (NCBI taxonomy): Bacteria > Bacillati > Cyanobacteriota > Cyanophyceae > Synechococcales > Synechococcaceae > Synechococcus > Synechococcus sp. R5-12. The sequence goes on from NZ_JANSIM010000159.1 coordinate 8,432, forward strand.
CCAACCCGGCCCGTCAGCTTTTCGCCTGCTTTGCTGAATCCATGCTGCTGGAGTTTGAGGGGCTGTACACCAATTTCAGTTGGGGCCGTAATTTGATCACCCTTGAGAAATTGGATCTGATCGGGCAGCTTTCCCGCAAGCATGGGTTCCGCCCCCTCATGCCCGAAGCCTAATTGAGATTCAAAATGAAGAAAGCCTCAGCCCCAGCAGAGGTGCTGGCCCTGGTCAGCTAGAAATCGCAGGAGCCCCGCACTGTACCCGTAGGTTCA
>NZ_JANSIM010000021.1:0-32275 GCF_047502655.1 Synechococcus sp. R5-12
TTCCTGAACCATGTTCAGGAGAGTTCAGCGTGAATGTATCAGCAACTCACCGTGGGTAGGGCCATCCGGCCCGCTGGCGCGACCGAATCCCACTCTCTCCGTAATCCGATAACGTCCACTGAAGTCCAGAAAGCTCTTACCCAGCAAGGCTTCTGGGCTTTTTAGTGTCCACGATAGACCGGGGAAACCCACTGTAATCCAGGCTAAAGTGGGACACAATAGGGGATATAACAGACGGGGTGGGACATGGCCCTGTCAGAGATGGCCATTCGGAATGCCAAACTCAAGGACAAGCCGTACCAGTTGCCGAATAGAGAAGCAAGGCCATCCTGCCTGCCGAAGTTTTTGCCGAACCAGCTGACTATAGACTAACGGCCAACCGTAGGACGATGCCGACAAGAGCTACGGTGGCAGCTCCAATCAAGGCAAAAGCCAGGTTAACCACTTGGGCACTAGCCTTTTGATAGGTGTCAATTCGTTCTAGGATCACCCGGTTTTCTATCCCCTGCTCGGCCCAACGTCTCTCCTGCTCAGCCCAACGTCTTTCCTGCTCGGCCCAGCGCTTTGCTTGATCGGCTGCCAGGGCTTCTAGATCGGCTGCCAGGGCTTCTAGCCGCTCGTTGGTTCTGGAGACATCCTGCCGGAGTCCTTCCACATCCTGTCGGATCTCTTCCACATCTTGCCGGATCTCTTCAATAACACTCAACACATCCCTGAGGGTGGGTTCACCGGCGGGCATCATAGAGCTGCAACCTCACTGAACAGCAAACGGTCTGAGCTCGCTAGATCAACTCGCTCACCGGGAAGCGATCCAGCATTTTTTGGGCTTGACGGGCATTTTCCCGTAACTCCGCCGGCAGATGGGGAACATAAGGGATCTGAGAAAGCAAATCCAGCGTGCGGCGGATCAGGCGCACCAGGTCTCCGGCATCTAGGTTGGTGCTGGCTTCCAGGGTCTCCCAAGGGATCCCTTGCGCCCAATGTTCGACGATCCCGGCCAAGCTGGGCTCAAACCCGATCGGCACATGAAACACCTGGTGTTGCCGTTGGCTGCGGAACAGCTGCCGCCGTAAACCCCGCAATCCGTGCAGCACATCCTCCACCAGCCCCGAGGTGCGCAGCCGGCTGTAGGTACCTGAACGGGGAGCCTCTGAGACCAAGGCAGCCACAACTCCGGCCAAATGATGGGGAGCACAGCCCTGACACTCACCGGAGAGCAGAGCCAGCGCCAGCCAGAGCTCGTTATCCCCCCGCAGCGCGGCCACCACCTCTCCGCTATCGGTAGGTTGATACTCTTGCAGACAGTTGAAATCCTGCAACACCCCCACCAAGGCCATAAATTGCTGCCAGCGCAACTCCTGCACGGAATCGCTTTGCCGCTCCAGGTGCTCGAGGCGCTTGAGCAAGCGCTGGCGTTTTTCTCGCAAACCCAGCAATTTTTTCCCCACTTGGTGAGCGGGATTCTCTCGGATTTGAGCTTCTAGGGCACGGATTTTTTCCTCTTGGGCATGAATGTGGGGAAAGGCCAACAGCCGCAAGGTGGGATCCGGCTCAGCTTCCCGTTGTTTGAGCAAGTAGCGCAAAATGCGTCGTTCTTCCCGCCGTTGCGCCTGCATCTTCTCATAGCGGGCGATATCTTCGTCGGCAATGCCTCCCAAGAGACGGTCGATCTCCTCCAGCTCGGCGCGCGTGTGCAGGATCTCCTGTTGTTCGGGCAACTTTTGCAACGAGAGCAAATACTGGCCGAAGCTGCGGTTGATCAGATCCCGTGCTGCTTCCAAAGAGTGCTTTTGCAGCAGGTTCAGCACCATGCCATAGGTGGGGGTAAACTGGCTCACCAAGGGATCCGCTCCAGAGGTGGCCAGCCGCGCAGCTTCTTGGGCCCCCTCAAACGGGGATTGCACCGTCACCACATGGCCGATGATGTCCTTGCCCCGCCGTCCGGCTCGGCCCGACATTTGCATGAACTCGGAAGCGGTCAAGAGGCGGTGGCCGTTGTCGGTGCGCTTAGAAAGGGAGGAGATGACAGTTGTGCGGGCGGGCATGTTGATCCCGGCGGCCAAAGTCTCAGTGGCGAAGACCAGCTTCACTAGCCCCTGCTGAAACAGATGCTCCACCAGTCCCTTCCAGGCAGGCAACATGCCGGCATGGTGAGCGGCAATACCCCGGTAAAGGGCATCCAACTGATCTCGGCGGACAGCTTCGGGCGTTTCTCGACAAAAGCGGTCGATCTGCTCGGCCAACTGCTGCCGTTCTTCCTCGCTGGCTACCAAGTCCAGATCCCTTACGCTGGCCACGGCCATATCACAGCCTTTGCGACTGAAGATGAAATAGATGGCCGGCAGCATGTCCCGCTGGCGCAAGTTTTCCACCACCTGCACCATATCCGGCACCCCCCCATAGGGAGACTGACCTGACTTGGGGAGTTTGCTTTTCAGGCGGCGATTGCAAACCCACTGGCCGGACTCGGTTTGCTCCAGCAGGGGGAACAGCCCTTTGCGATTGGCAAAGTGAAATTGCAGCGGCACCGGGCGGTGGTTGGAGTCGATCAGATGGGTGGGGCCATGCACCTGGTTCATCCAATCGGTGAGCTGGTCGCTGTTGGCCAGGGTGGCAGAAAGGGCAATGAGCTGGATCGTGGGGGGGCAGTAGATGATTGCTTCTTCCCAGACGGTGCCCCGCTGCTGGTCGTTCATGTAATGGCATTCGTCCAAGATCACCGCCTGCACCTCTCGCAAGGGATCCCGACTCAGGGCCTCCGCCTCCTCCCAAGGTTCCATCCCATCGCCGGAGGCTCCTCTCTGAACGGCCAGAGAGAGCGGCGTGCCATAGAGCATGTTGCGGAAGATCTCGGTGGTCATCACCAAGATCGGCGCCTCCCGGTTGATGGAGATGTCGCCGGTGAGCAGGCCAACCTGTTCTGGGCCGAATTGCTGGCCAAAATCCCGGAACTTTTGGTTGGAGAGGGCCTTCAGGGGCGTTGTATAGAAAACCCGCTTGCCCTGGGATAGGGCCCGATAGATGGCATACTCTCCGATCAGGGTCTTGCCGGATCCCGTGGGAGCACAGACCACCACCGATTCCCCAGCAGCCAGAACCTGAATGGCTCGGATCTGGAAGTCGTCCAGCTCGAAGGGGAAAAGCTGCCGCAACTCGTCCAGCAAATCGGTTGCCGGGGAGAGAAGCGCACTCATGGGATCCAAATCAACATTGGGAAACCTGGAAACCCGCCCAATTCACTGCTTCCTGTGGGTTGTACCTTCTAGGATACAAGCTTTCTTGGGGCGTCGACTGCTCCCCTGCAAAAAGCGCCAGTTACTCTGCTTCTTTGGATCAAGAACAGCAGCTCAAGCAAGTGCTAAAATGGGGTGCCGTTGCCGGATGCTATCGTGCTGGTCGTCATCGACAACTACGACAGCTTTACCTACAACTTGGTGCAGTACCTGGGGGAGTTGGGAGCTCAGCTTCAGGTTTTTCGCAATGACCAGCTCTCCGTTGACGACCTGCGCCGAATGCAGCCGCAAGCTGTAGTTATCTCTCCTGGGCCAGGGCGGCCGGAAGATGCCGGGATCTCCCTGGAGTTGATTCGGGAGCTGGGGCCAGAGCTGCCGATTTTGGGGGTTTGTCTGGGGCACCAGTGCATTGGCCAGGTCTACGGTGGTCAGATCGTGCGCGCACCTGAGCTGATGCATGGCAAAACCTCGCTCATTTACCATCGAGGGGTGGGGGTGTTTGAGGGGTTGAGCCAGCCTTTCACGGCCACCCGCTACCACAGCTTGGTGATCGAGCCTTCTACGTGTCCTGACGAGCTGGAGGTGACGGCCCAAACCAGCGATGGGATCATCATGGGGGTACGCCACCGCCGCTATCCCCACGTTCAGGGCGTGCAGTTCCACCCGGAGAGCATCTTGACTGCAGAGGGCAAGCGCTTGTTGAGCAACTTCCTGCGCAGCGCCAAAGCCTCAACTGCTGCTCAGCCCAATGTTTCGCAGAAACCTCAGGAAACCGTTGCCGTTGTTACATCGGGGATCCCCACTCCATGAAGCGTCGCCAGCTTCTGCAAGCCAGCGCTGGGCTGCTGGGATCGATGGCCGTGAACCTGGCCAGAGGGCGCAAAGCGGGCGCTCAGACAGCTCCGGCACAAGGTTCGGAAACGCCAACAACCCCAGGGTCTATAGAGTTCACTCCCGGCTCCAGCTCGCAGGGGCTGCAACTGACTTGGCTGCACCACAGTTGTGTTTTGTTCGAGGGGGAGGGCCGACGGTTTCTGGTCAACCCGTTTCGGCCGGCGGGCTGTACGGCTGGCTATCCTGCCCCACGAGTTGCTGCCGATCTGGTGTTGCTCAGCAGCCGCTTGTTGGATGAGGGTGCTTTGGATGTGGTGCCCGGCAACCCCAAGGTGCTGTTTCAGCCGGGAGACTATCTGATTGACGGGATCCGGGTGCAAGGAGTACGCATGCCCCGTGGCCCTCGCTTTGGCGTAAACGTGGGTTGGCGCTGGCGCATGGCTGGGATCGACATTGTCCATTTGGGAGGGGCGCTGCAGCCAATTACGCGGGAGCAGTCCATCCTGCTTGCTCGTCCCGACCTGTTGCTGGTGCCAGTGGGGGGTGGGCCGAAAAATTACGATCCTGCCGGGGCCAAGGCGGCCATTGAGGCGCTGCAGCCCAAGCTGGTCATCCCCACCATGTATCGCACGGCCGCCGCCGAGGAATCCCAATGCGAGCTGCTGCCGCTGCAGGAGTTTTTGCGTCTCTTCCCCGCTGCTGCCCCGCAACCTGCCCTCAGCAACCCGTTGCTGCTCTCGGCCCAGGCTCTGCCCAGGCAGGGGCTCGCCATCCTTTTCTTTGAGGAATAGGGCTATGCGAGGTCAGGTCCTAAAAATCGCTGTCGGACTGGGATCCCTGCTAGTGGGGGGTCTGGGATTCTATGGATACTCCCTACCAGAAGATCCACAAGCCTTGGCCCAAGCCAACCCGCTGCGGCTGCAACTGGCTCTCTGGCTGGGGAAAGACGCCAACGCTGTCGATGGGCGGGGCAAGACAGCCCTGTTTTTCGTGGAGAGCGGCCTCAACGCCCGTCTTTTGCTGGCAGCGGGGGCGGATCCCAATCAACTAGACCATGGGGGAGCTAGCCCACTGCACCAAGCCGCTCGCCTGGGTAACCCTGAGGTTACGAAAGCCCTGCTCCAGGGAGGGGCCGAGGTGAACGCTCGTTTTGGCGCCGGTGGCCTTCCCCTGCATTTTGCCGCTTGGTCCGGCAACCCCGAGGTCGTTCGGCTGCTGCTGGAACATGGCTCCGAGATCGACGAGCCGGACGGCTACGGCCTCACGCCCCTGCGCATCGCCCAGGATCTGCGCCGCTGGGAAGCTGCAACCCTGTTGTCCCGCTGGCCCCGCTCCGCCTCAACCGACGGGCATACAGATTGATTCCCCTTCTCTACCACCCCAGCACCCAGGCAAAGATCAAAGGTGCCACAATGGTGGCATCCGACTCGATGACAAACTTGGGGGTATCGACAGCCAGCTTGCCCCAGGTGATCTTCTCATTGGGCACTGCTCCCGAATAGGAGCCGTAGCTGGTGGTGGAGTCGCTGATCTGGCAGAAATAGCCCCACATGGGTACGCCCTGGCGGCCCAGGTCTTGATGGAGCATGGGTACCACACAGATGGGGAAATCCCCGGCTATGCCGCCGCCAATTTGAAAGAAGCCGATGGAGGATTCCGCCGAGGTGCGCAGGTACCAATCCGCCAGGTGGATCATGTACTCGATCCCTGTGCGGACGGTGTGTACATTGCGGATCTCACCCGTGATGCAGTGGGCGGCATACATGTTGCCGGTGGTGGAGTCTTCCCATCCCGGCACATAGATGGGCAAGTTGGCCTCCATAGCGGCGTAAACCCAAGAATCCCGGGGATTAATTTGGTAGTAGGGCTCCAGCCGGCCGCTGCGCAGGATGCGGTAGATAAACTCGTGCGGGAAGTAGTGTTCCCCGGCCTGGTCGGCAGCCATCCACTCTTCCAAGAGGGCTTTTTCTAGGCGCCGCATCGCCTCCTCTTCGGGAATGCAGGTATCGGTTACCCGGTTCAGGTGCCGCTCCAGCAGCTCCTGCTCCTGCTGCGGGCTAAGATCGCGGTAGTGGGGCACTCGCTCGTAGAAGTCGTGGGCGATGAGGTTAAAGATGTCCTCTTCTAGGTTGGCGCCGGTGCAGGAGATGGCGTGCACCTTGTTCTGCCGGATCATTTCTGCTAGGGAAAGGCCCAGCTCCGCTGTGCTCATGGCGCCGGCCAGGGTCACCATCATTTTGCCGCCCTTTTCCAGGTGAGCACAGTAGCCCTTGGCCGCATCCACCAGCGCGGCGGCGTTGAAGTGGCGAAAATGATGTTGGATAAATTGGCTGACGGGGCTGTTGGTCACGATTTCTCCGGTCACTCTGACCTGGTGAAGCACGATTTTCTAGTCTATCAACTTTAGGGGCGCTGACAAGCTTTGCTTGGGGATACCTTTATCGGTATTGGCAACCATTCCCCTGCAGGTCGGCTGGAGCAGGTTGCGTTGCGAAGCCGGGATCCCATACCGGTTCTCACCCGGCCTTGGCTGAGACAAAGGGATCGCCTGCCCATGTCAGAATGGTGGCGAATCACCGCCCTATATCCGTTCACGCTATCTGTTCACGTTGGGTTCATGCCTCCTGTCAGCACTGTCGAGCCAGCCGAGCCAATTGTTGAAGCCCAATCTCCAGAAGCGACTGCTCCGTCTCCAGAGCCATTGCCTGGGGCTGTGGATCCCTCGCAGTCGAAGCCAGCCGGGTCTTCGATGGGATCCCTGCGGCGCTGGTGGGCGCGATGGAAGCAAAAACTGCGGTTGGAAACTCAGTTGCTCTTTGTGGCAACGCTGGTGGTCTCATTGGTGGTGAGCAGTTTCACCTTCTGGGCCGTCAGCACCGTGCAGCAGGATGCTCGCTTCAACGAAGCCCGCTTTGGCCGAGATCTGGGGCTGCTCTTGGCCGCCAATGTCGCCCCCCTGATTGCGGAAGATCGCATTGGCGAAGTCGCCCAACTGTCCCGCCAGTACTTTGAGAGCACCAGCAGCATCCGCTATTTGCTCTACGCCGATCCCGAAGGAAACATCTACTACGGGATCCCGTTCTCCAATCAGGAGGTGAAAACCTCCCTCAGCCTTACCCGTCGCATGCAACTGCCGGACAACCGTCCTCCTGCTGAGGGCCAACCGCTGGTGCGCACCCACCTTACTCCTGCCGGGCGGGTGACGGATATTTTTGTCGGCATCTATCATCAGGGCCGCTTTTTGGGCACCCTCGGCTTGGGCATCAATCCCAATCCCGCCCTGGTGCGCTCCACCCAGCTGGCGCGGGAGGTCTCGATTGGGGTGTTTTTGGCGGTGTGGGTCTTGGCCATCCTGGGAGCAGTGGTCAATGCCCTCACCATCACCTATCCCATCAAAGAGCTGGTCAAAGGTGTCCAGGAGATCACCAAAGGTAACTTCAAGCAGCGCATCGACCTGCCCTTCGGGGGAGAGCTGGCCCAGCTCATCGACAGCTTTAACGAGATGGCGGAGCGGCTGCAAAGCTACGAAGAGCAAAACATCGAGGAACTGGCTGCCGCCAAAGCCAAGTTGGAGACCTTGGTCTTCTCCATCGTCGATGCTGCCATTTTGCTGGATGCCGAGTTGCGGGTGCTGCTGCTCAACCCTGCTGCCTCCCGCATGTTTGGCTGGGAAGGGGATCCCGTTTTGGGCAAACCCCTGCCGGAGCTGTTGCCGGAGGATCTGCAGCAGCAACTGGCCCGCCCCCTGATGCAAATTGCCCGCGGGGATCAAGAAGCAGAGGAAGTTCGCGTCAACCTCACCGGCCCCACCAAGCGTGTTATCCGCATCCTGCTTTCGCCGGTGTCGGATCCGCGGCGGCAAAATCTCAAGGGGATCGTGATGACGGTGCAGGACATCACCCGCGAGGTGGAGCTCAACGAAGCCAAGGCTCAATTCATCAGCAACATCAGCCACGAGCTGCGCACCCCCCTCTTCAGCATCAAGTCTTTTATCGAGACCCTCTACGAGTACGGCGAGCAGATGTCCTCGGCGGAGCGGCTGGACTACCTGGAAATTGCCAACCGCGAAACCGATCGCCTCACCCGCCTGGTCAACGATGTTTTGGATTTGTCTCGTCTGGAATCGGGCAAGCAGTACCACTTTGAAGGTGTCGACATCGCGGCAGTGATCGAGCAGACTTTGCGCACCCACCAACTGCAGGCCCGCGACAAAGGGATCCAGCTGCGCAAGTTCGTCGATCCGGATCTGCCGCTGGTCTGGGGCAACTACGATCTGCTGCTGCAGGTGATGACCAATCTCCTGGGCAATGCCCTCAAGTTCACCCCCTCAGGGGGCCTGGTGACGGTACATGCCCACCTGGTGGTTCAGGCGGATGGATCCCCGCAGGCAGTGCGGGTGGCAGTGGCCGATACGGGCATTGGCATTGCCCCAGAAGATCAGGAGCGGATTTTCGACCGCTTTTTCCGTGTCGAGAACCGGGTCCACACCCTAGAGGGCACCGGTCTGGGGTTGGCCATCGTGCGCAACATCCTGGAGAAACATCGAACCCGCATCTGCCTGGAGAGCAAGCTAGAACAGGGATCCACCTTTTGGTTCGATCTGCATCTGTATGCAGAGGGCTCGCCCCTGGAGTTCACGGATCCGCCCGCCGAGACGGATCCCCCCAGTTGCTGCTGGCGGGAGCATCCCCGCCATTCCCACCAAACCTAAGGAGCCAAGATGGAAGGCCTACTGGCCATTTTTTTGGGGCTGGGCCTCAGTGCTGCCTGTGGCTTTCGTATTTTTGTGCCGCTGCTGGTGATGAGCATAGCGGCTCAGGCTGGACATCTGGAGCTGGCTCCCGATCTGCAATGGATTGGCTCAGAGGTGGCGCTGCTGGTTTTTGTGGTGGCCACCTTTTTCGAGGTTTCTGCCTACTACGTGCCCTGGGTGGACAACTTGCTAGATGTAGTGGCAACGCCGGTGGCAGTGGTGGCCGGAATCCTGGTGATGTCGGCGGCAATGGGGGACATTGGTGACCTGAGCCCGATGTGGCGCTGGGCTTTGGCTGCCATTCTCGGAGGGGGGGCTGCTGGGATCACCCAAGGCACCACCGATGTGCTGCGATTGGCCTCTACCACCACCACAGGGGGGCTGGGCAACCCGCTGTTGGCCACCGGCGAAAACGTCACTTCTCTGCTGCTGGCGGTGGTGGCGGTGCTGGCCCCTTGGCTGGCAGTGCTGCTGATGGGTTTGCTGGTGTACTGGCTGGGCAAACGGGCGTTGAAACTGGGGTTCCGCAGCAGAAATGCCGCTCCCCAGTCTCAGGGATCCCCGCCGACGGCTGTTCTACACTGGAGAAGGTTTTAACTGGATGGTTTTGCCATGCCGCCTCGCTGGCCCCGGAAGCCCTCCCGTCGGGATCCCGAATTTCGCAAGCTGGATGATCGCTATACCTATGCCGCCCACCTGTCTGTTTTCCTCTGTAGCGGGTCTGGGCTGGTGTTTTTTCAGCAACTGTACCGCGCGGATTGGCCGTGGCTGGTGCCCCTGTTGGGCTGGTGGGCTTTGGGGTTGGGGATCCACAGCTTCTGGATCTTTTTTGTGGCCCGCTACCCTGTCGATGCTGGCTTGATAGAGTTCACTCCCAACGGCGATGCGCACGAGAATCCAACAGCCGCCGAGACGGATCCCTCCAGAGCCAGCTAGGACTTAGAGAGGGGATGATCCCCTTGCTCCTGTTCTCAGCCAGGGGAGGTAGAAGCTCCACCTGGTCGCCGCTGCCGCCGCAGCAGCAGGGGGGAGAGGTCGCTCTCGTCGTAAATATCGCCCACCAGCTCCTCCAAAATGTCCTCCAGCGTGATCAGGCCGGTGGTGCCGCCAAACTCATCCACCACGATCCCCAGGTGTTGGCGAGAGCGCAGCATTTCCTTGAGCAACAGGCTGACCCGCTTGGTGTCCGGCACAAAAAAAGGCGGTGCCATCGCCTGGGTCACTTCGGCATTGCCTTTTTGATCGAGATAGCGCAAGGCTTGCTTGAGGTGGATGATGCCGACGATCTCGTCCTTGGATTCTCCCTGCACGGGGATGCGCGAGTAGCCCGTTTCCAAACAGAGCTTCACCACATCCTGCAGTGTTTTGTCGTGGGAGATGGTCTCCATTTTAACTCTGGGCTTGGCCACGTCCCGCGCCTGCAGCAAGTCCAAAGCCAAGGCCCCACGGAACAGCCGCCGTTTTTGCCAATCCAGCAGCCCCCGCTGCCCCAACACATCGATCAGCAGCTCCAAATCCTTGAGAGAAGCGGTGGCCGTCAGGGGGGAGAATTCCAATAGATTGAAGAGCCTGCTGACAACCCACTCAAAAGCGTCGCTAAAAGGGCGCAGCAGCACCGATAGGACATGAACAGGCCGCACCACCCAGCGGAACACCCCTAGCGGATGGCTCACCGCTAAAGACTTTGGGGCTACTTCTCCAAAGAGGAGCACCACAATTGTGGTGGGCACGGTGGCGGCCAAAGCTCCAATCTGGGTTCCCAACAGTTCAATGGAGAGGGTTGTGGCCAAAGCGGCAATGCCGATGTTGACAAAGTTGTTCACCAGCAACAGGGTGGTGATCAGCCGCGAGCGCTGTTGTTGGGCCAGTCGATACAAGCCCTGTGGATCCCCTTGCTCTTCGATCAGAGATTCCAGGCGCAGGTTGTCCATGGCCGTGATGGCCGTTTCGGCGCCAGAGCAAGCTCCTGAGAGAAGCAGCAGAAAGGCCAAGAGAAAGACATTAACCATAGCGCTCCGTTCGCGACGGCGGAACGGGATACAGGTAGCATTGGCTCATCGAGAGAAAAGCGGGTCGGCCTATTTCCATCATCAACGGGATCCCCTCCGGCACCTCAACACCTCGGTGGTTTTGCCAAAGTTCATCACTCAACCCATAGCTCGGCATCCGTGCCCCCTCATCAACTGCATCTTCAACGAAAATCTTCAATGAGAAATGAGAGAGGGATCAAGCTGTTCAAACCGGCCAGCTCCCTGAAAATCATGCGGAAATCTGACTTGTCCCGTTGATTTAGTCTTGATTGAGTCAAAGCTACTGATCTAAACGGGCCGGGCCAGATCGCTCCAAAAGCTGCCGGTACAACGTTACAATTTTGTCTTGCACCTCGGATTGGCTCAGGTGATCTGTGTCGATCAAGATGGCATCGGGGGCAGGCCGCAAGGGAGAGATGAGCCGTTCGCTGTCGCGGCGATCCCGCTGCTCGATTTGCGCTTTCAATTCTTCGAGAGGCACCATTTGCCCTTGGGCTTGGAGTTGGTGTTGCCGACGCTGCGCCCGCTCCCCAACAGAAGCGGTCAAGAAAACCTTCAGCTCTGCATCAGGAAAGACGTGGGTGCCGATATCCCGCCCCTCCAAGACAGCACCGCCATCCCGGCCAATGCTGCGTTGCCGCTTCACCAGCTCCTGGCGTACTCCCGGCACTGCCGCCACGTGAGAGACCCAGCGGGTCACTTCCGGAGAGCGAATGGCCTGGGTAATTTCTTCGCCATCGGCCCAGATGCGGGTCGGCTCTGTCGAAGAGGTGCCACTTTGCAGGGTGAGCTGGGTTTGGGCGGCCAGTTGGGTGAGTTGCTCGGCATCGTCCAAAGGGATCCCCCGTTGCAGTGCCAGCCAGGTGATGGCTCGATACATGGCCCCCGTGTCCAAGTACAAAAGCTGCAGCTGGGCGGCTACTGCCCGCGCCACGGTGGATTTTCCGGCTCCAGCCGGGCCGTCGATGGCAATCAGCGGGCGACGCGGGGGAGAGGTCGTGCCGGAAGAGGGCGGTGCCGCATGCTGGACTCTCTCCGGCGAGGGATCCCCTTGCTCTGGGGAAAGGAGCAGGTTGTCGATCAGGCGAGTCTGCCCCACATAGGCAGCAATGGCCAGCAGGCCCTTGTCTTCCACCCGCGGCAGCGGCTGTAGCGTTTGGGGATCCACCAATTCCAGGTACTGCAGTTGCAGCTCTGGGGTATGCTCCAGCTCAGCACGGGCGGCGGCAAGGATCCCTTCTGCTGAGGGATCCCCGGCCTGCCAATGGTCATATCCCCGACGCAAGGCCCGGTACAGCCCGGCAGCCACCTGTCGTTCAGCAGCAGAAAGGTAGCGGTTGCGGGAGCTACAGGCGAGGCCATCGGCTTCTCGCACCGTGGGGCAGGGAACAATCGTGGTGGGTATTTGCAGATCCCGAACCAAACGCTGAATGATCGCCAGTTGCTGGGCGTCTTTTTGGCCGAAGTAGGCCCGCTGCGGCTGCACCAGGTTCAGCAGTTGCAGCACAATGGTGGCTACACCGCGAAAGTGGCCAGGTCGGTGGGGGGCGCAGAGGGTCTGCAGAAGGGATTCGGGGGGCATGACCCAGGTGCGGTCGCTTCCGGTTGCGGGGTCGGCTCCCATCTCTTGCGGGTCAGGGGCAAAGACCACATCCACACCTGCTGCCTCGCACAAAGCTCGGTCCCCCTCTTCGTCGCGGGGATAGCGATCCCAGTCTTCGTTGGGGCCAAATTGCAGCGGATTGACGAAAATGCTGACCACCGTGTGGTCACACTCCTGGCAGCAGCGGCGAATCAAGCTGAGATGCCCCTCGTGCAGGGATCCCATCGTGGGCACCAAGCCGATGGTGGATCCCCGCCAATCGGCTATCTGCTCCCGCAAAGCAGCAACTGTGCGCAGCCAGTGCATCGCCATGCCACCTCAATCTCTCTCTCCCCTATGGGTTTTCTCCAACCCCCCCAAAGGCTGCTCCTACAGGCCGATCTTGTTGCTGCGTTGATACTGCCTGTAGGCTGCCACGAATAAGCCCGCCAAGGTGACCACCACCATGCCCAAGACGATCCCCAACAAAATCGGCTCGATCACAACACAGACCTCCCAGTTCAAACCTAGATCATGATAAGCCAAGCCCAAACCCATCCTCACCCTTTCCTGTCAAGGGAATTGAGCGGGCATCCTCGAATACAATGCAGGGGATCCGCGAAGCCGTTGAGATGGCATACCCATAGCCCATGAGGTCAATTGTCTTGTCCGGGGATGGCGGAGACTTGAAGGGGCGCCTGTCCAAACTGGAAGAGCAACTGCGCCCTTTGGCAGACAAGGCCGTTCCCCTGCTGGTGGCGGACTCGCATCCAGTGCAGGTGTGGGCGGCAGTTTTGACCTGCCAACGCTTGGGGATCCCGCTGTTCCTGGGTAATCCCCACTGGGGAGAACGGGAATGGGGACAGGCTTTGGCGGATATGGGATCCGGCTGGTGCTGGCGCCAGGGCCGACTGGAAGGGGATCCCGCCCCCTTGAATCTGCGCCTGCGGGATTTGCGGGAAGCTGTGCCCAGCTCCCATTGGCCGCTGATCGGCATCCCCACGGGTGGCTCTGGCGGCCAAGTGAAATGGGCCCTGCACTCTTGGCTGACCCTCAGTGCCTCGGCCAAAGCCCACCAACAGCACTTTGCCGTCGGGCCTGTACACAGCTATTGCCTTCTGCCCTTGTACCACGTCAGCGGCTTGATGCAGGCAGTCCGCTCCTGGCTGAGCGGTGGGCAGTGGGTTGTCTGGGATTGGAAACGGCAACAGCAGGCCGAGTCTTGGGATCCCCCTTTGCCGGGGAGCTTTCTATCGCTGGTGCCCACTCAGTTGCAACGGCTGTTGCTCAGCGCCCATCCGGGAGTTTTGGAGAGCCTGCGCCAATTTCGGGCCATTTTGGTCGGCGGTGGCCCCACCTGGCCCAGCTTGCGGCAACAGGCCCGGCAACTTCACCTTCCCCTTGCCCTCACCTATGGCACGACGGAAACGGCTTCCCAAGTTTGTACGCTGTTGCCGGAAGCGTTTTGGCAAGGCAACGATAGCCTGGGCAGGCCCTTGCCCCACGCCAAGCTCCAGATCCGCAGCCCACAAGGGGATCCCTCCGTGGGCACCCTTCACATCTGGGCAGAGTCGCTGGCGCTGGGCTACTACCCTCAGCCCACGCATGGCTTGCAGGAATGGCAGCAGCAAGGCTTCGCCCCTGGCGATTTGGGCTACCTAGACCCCCAGGGATGTCTCCATTGGCTGGGTCGAGCCGATGACCTAATCCTAACCGGCGGGGAAAAGGTGATGGCTGCAGAAGTGGAAGGGGAGATCCGAGCCAGCGGCTGGGTGGAAGATGCATGTGTGTTGGGCCTACCGGATGCCGAATGGGGGCAGCAGGTGGTGGCGGTGGTCGTCCCCAAAACAGGGATCCCGGCAATCCCCAAAGAGCTGGAAATGCACCTGAAGCAACACCTGAGCCGCCAACTGAGTCCCTTCAAGCACCCCAAGCACTGGCTGTGGTGTACCGGGATCCCGCGCAACCCTCAGGGCAAAGTCAACCGCCAACAACTCCGGCAGTGGGCAGCTCAGACGTTGGGGATCCCAACGCAGGCAAGTTAGCGGGATCCCTCCCGAATGCCCAGACGGGCTAAATCTCGCTTGATTTCAAAGGCCAATTCTCGGTTGTGCGGCTCCGTGGCCAAAGCTTTTCTCAAGTAGGCTTCCGCCTGCTGATAGCGCCCCTCGTAGATCAAATGGTTGCCGAAGCGCTGGTAGGCCAACGCCAAGATGTGGATGGCCTCGCTGGAGTTGGGAAACCGTTTCAGCAGCGCCTCCGCCTGGGCCACCGCCGTGGGCAACTTCCGCTCCCGCCAGGCTGCCTTGACGCGGGCAATCCCCTCCTTGAGCCCTTCCGGATTGGGCTGCTCTGCCGATGAGGGGCCTATGCTGCGAATGACCACCCGCCTTTCGCCGGCAGCAGGAGAGCTGGGTGGAGATTGACGTTGTGCAGATTGACGTTGTGCATCGTAGCGCCGCCGCTGCTCAGGGTCGCTCAGCACTTGGTAGGCTTGGTGGATTTGTTGGAAACGCTCTCGGGATCCCTCCCCTGCCACATCAGGGTGAAACTGCCGCGCCAACCGTCGAAACGCCTGTTTAATCTCTTCAATGTCCGCTGCAGGAGATAGGTTCAGGATCGCGTAGTAATCCATAAACAGTGGCGAAGTCAAGGGAGCGGGAAAAGACTTGACCGAAAACCAGCTCTAGTCTACCCCTGTAGCCCCGGCTTGACTAAGGGATCCCACCAAGCGCTTGGTTCTCCCGCTTCCCTCAGCAGCAGGGATCCAGTGTTAGACTTTGCCCAAGTTGTTTGGAGCCTCCATTCCGGCCTATCGAGGATCCCTTCCTGTTGCCCAACTTCATTGCAACTTGGCTTTTTTATTTCTATCTGTTATGAGTGAAGCGCTTCATCAAGCTCTTGCCAATCGAGATCTAAAACAATTATTGGCCCATTTGCAGCGGGGGGAAGATGTAAATGCTGTCGATGCTCAGGGAATGACCTTGCTTCACAAAGCGACACTCCTTGGCCATCTGGGACTGCTGGACTTGCTCTTAGTATATGGCGCCTCCCCCAATGCCTTAGATCCCACAGGTGCTACCCCTCTCCATTTGGCTGCCGCCAGGGGTCAGGTCAAGCTGGTGGAGCGTCTCTTGAGGGCAGGCAGTGATATCAATCTCCCAGATAACCATGGCTATACCCCTCTCCATCGGGCTGCTTTAACCGATCAGGTAGAAGTAATCGGTCTGCTCATCCAAAAGGGAGCCAACACCGGTCGTGTTCTCCACTGGGCCACAGCCACCGGTCGAAAAAGCATTCTGGCCCGCCTACTATCCAAGGGAGTGCCGGTGGATGCCACTGACGAAACAGGCCGAACCCCTCTGCATGAAGCCGCCACCCGAGGGGATTTGGGCATCGCTCGCTTTCTGCTCTTGTACGGGGCCAATGCCAATGCACGCAACCGATTCGGGGCGACACCGATGCACTGGGCTGCTTGGGAAGGACACATCGAAATCCTGGAGCTTTTGCTGGAAAATGGAGCCGAACTAAACCCTCGCAATGAAGATGGGCATACCCCCTTAGCCTATGCACAAAAACGCCAACACAGGCTGGCTGTCCAATGGTTACAAGATCGAGGAGCAACTCTTTAGCTTAGTATCAAGTTTGGCATAGAGAGTAAAACAAAAGTTAATGAAAATGCTGCTATTTCAAGTCATAGGGTATTTGGTCTTCCTCCCTTCTCATGAGATGGGGTTTGAGAGTGAGGGTAACCCCTACAGAAAAAAGGAGAGAGGCTGTTAGGCTTTCCTCCCTCCAGTCTCTTCGTCGCGGTTAGCGTTAACGCCAGCTAGATTCTAACTGATTCTTCCACCTGATTCAACTTTTTTCTAGAGTTTTTCTTGAGCCCAACATAAATTTTTGAACGACAAAACAAGACATAGGACAGACAGTTTGTCCCAAAAGGTTGGTCTTTTTCCTTAGCTTCTGACAAGTTTGCAAAGGAAACTAGAGCAGCAATCTTTGTATTCGGTCTTGTCTTCCGGTTCCCGAAGCCAGATTGCCCCCTTCCGAAGCCATAACCCTCAGCCGCTGTTGCTCCTTTACACTGCCACCTCCACAGATTGACATGAGCAAGCAAAAAATCTCTCTATCAACTGATTCTGACTCTCATTAGCACAGAACCTTGCTTAGCCTTGGAGAGGAGAAAAAGGGATCCCTGCTGACGCAGATGGCCAGCTCTGCCAGCACAGGATCCCTGCCACATCCAAGACAAGAGAGGAAGACTGATGGATATGACTCCACCACTCAACTGAGTAACAGCATAGCTTTATTGAGATTGAATCGCAATACCTAGCCAACGTAAGAGGAAATGTTCTTGACAAAACTGCTTCAAGTAGTCGTTTCAAGTTAGGGTGAGACGCTTGGGCTACTGAGGAGAGCCTTCTGATTCCCTGTATTCAAGGCTTTAGGTGTGGGTGCAGTGTCCCAGTTTGAATCGAAATGGCCACAAGCAGAGTACCTGGGCTAAAGGGTAATTGGCCAAGATTTGCAGTTTCAGCCCTCTTGAGAGGATAGGTCGCGGAGTTGTGGGCACAGCACAGGTTCAAGGGGGGGTGAGGGGCTGATAGCAGTCGTGGTTCTTATTACCCTCTATTTCAACTGCTCGCGTAGCGGGCCGGAGGCCTTAGCAGGAAGCAACCGGTTGTTTGTTTCACCTTGACGGTGAGATAAATGACTACGCGTTGCGGAACAGTAGGCAATCTCACCGCCATTCAAATGCCGGGGCAGGCAAGAATCAGCTTTTGGCCCAATGGATCCCTAGCGACGATAGCTGAGTCGCCTGGCAGGAGATCGAACCTGACGGCGTTTTCTGCGCCAGCGTTTCCAGCGGGAGACCATCCAGTCGCTTAGGCTGTGGTTCACCGATCCCAGTTCCAACCCCATCCCAATCCAAAAGAGCATCTCGGCGTGAACTTGCAGCAATTGCCAGAGATCGCTGCCCCACACCCAGGGTTGCCACATCCACCAGCCCAACCGGGATCCCAGCCAAGCCCCCAGCAGGCCAGCTCCTCCTGCCCATAGGCTCAAGTACAGTACCCGCACGGCGGTGCCCACAATCGGCCCATGAGACCAAAAGGAGCGATGCCGCATCCACTTGCGGTAGGGCAGCCAAATCCAGCGCAAGAACAGCCAGCGTTGATACTGTCGGGAACAGGTGTCCAGATCTCCAGAAAACATCAGGCCGCTGAACAGATAGGCGGATCCCACAGCCAGGGCAACTGTGGTGCTGTTCCCCAACACACCGGCGGCTAGGGTGATGCCGGGGGCTGTCCAGAGGGTGATGCGATCGTGGGTGGATCCCAGCGGCATAAAGCCAGAGCAACAGTACACGACTGCGGCTCAGTCTACCCGCAAGCAAAGGAGAAAGCCTGCTCCAGCCCTGGGATCGCTCCGCCGGATCTTGAAAAACTTAAGCCTGCTGCTCCCCAGGGATCCCTCGATTCAGGCGATCCAACACCTGCAACTGTCGGTAGAGCATTTCAACCCGTGGCAGATGGATCCCAGCTTGTCGAGCGTACTGCAGTGGGTTGCCGAAGATCACCTGCAGTTCCAGAGGACGTTTGCGCTCATAGTCGATTTTCATGCTGGTGCGGTAGGGGGCCATTTTCTCGGTATTGGTGAGCATTTCTTGGATCAGGGAGTCGGGAAGCAGGCGATCACAAGCTGCAGCTCCCTGTATCACCTCCTGCATCAGCGTTTCCGCCAAAGCACGGGCCTCAGGGTCTCGAATCATTTGCTGAGTATCGGCATTGAACACCACCGAGAGGCCGTTGAAGGGAATATTCCAGACCAGTTTCTGCCAGCGGGCCAACATCAAATCTGGTGAGAGCGAAGTCGGGATCCCTGCCCGTTGAAAATCGGCTTGAACTTGTTGAAGGCGGGGCGTGATCCCTTGGGGGGCATAGCCAGGGCCGTACTCTGCCAGCAGCACCGAACCGTAATCCAGATGGTGAATGTGGCCGGGGCCAACCTTATTGGAGCTGATGAAGCAGAGGCCCCCCATGACCCGCTCTGGGCTAACGCAATCGGCAATCTCGGGTTCCACCCCCAGCCCGTTTTGCAACAAGATCACCACGCCATTCTCGGCCAACACAGGCGGGATCAAGTGCGGCAGAAGCGCATTTTGGGTGGCTTTCAAAGCCACGATCACGCCTTCGCAAGCCGGCATGTCCTCCACGGCTGCGTAGGCATTCACCTGGGGCAAATGAAAATCCCCCCAGCAGGACTGCACCCAGAGGCCGCTTTGGCGAACATGGTCATAGTCGCTGTGCAGCAGAAAATGCACCGAAAAGCCCGCCTGTTGCAATTTCGCCCCATAAAATCCTCCCAAAGCGCCCGTGCCCAAAACAGCGTAGCGGCGGGTTTCCGGCAACCAAGACATGGCAGTGAGTTTCGGCAGGTCATCCCTAAAATACCGCACCCCAGCGCTGGCTCAGGGTTTAATCTTTGCTGTTTTGTCTATCAACAGCACCCGCTCTTCTGCATCGGTTTCCCGCAGATGGACTCTCACCATTTGCTCCGGTTCTGTAGAAAGCTGACAACCGCAGTAATCGGGCTGGATGGGGAACTGCCGGTGACCCCGGTCGATCAACACCGCCAATCGCACCCGTTCCGGTCGCCCAAAGTGGTTTAGAGCCTCCAAAGCTGCTCGCACGGTGCGACCGCGAAAGATAACATCATCCACCAGCACCACTTCTTGGCCGGTCAGGTCACGCGGCATTTCGCTGCGATCGGGGGTGCGCAACCCGCCGGCGCTCAAATCGTCGCGGAAAAAAGTGATGTCCAGCTCCCCTACTTGGGGCGGGATCCCCAGCAGAGTGGCAATCCGATCCCGCAGGCGGTAGGCCAGGGGAACTCCCCGGGTGCGAATGCCGATCAACGTCAACTTTTGGAGGTGGGGATGATCCCTGCCGATCGCCTCTGCCAGACCCTCGATCAGCCCGGCCAACTGCTCCGCATCGAAGACCTCGATCTCGGACATGGATCCCTGTCGCCCCCTCGCCAATCGCGGATCTGGTCTGTAGAAGACTTTAAGATAGCCCAACCTGCCGGCGGGATCCCTATCCGGTAAGATAAAACCAGAAGCAATTCCCAAGCCATGGAGGTTTCCTTGAGGGAGGGATCCACGATGTCTGTTGCTTGGCTGGCTTCGGTTCTGGCGAGGCGGTCTTGGCTGAGCCGTTTCCTGCGGGGGATGGTGCTTTGCGGGCTGATACTCTGCCTGGGGGTTACTCCGCTGGGATCCCCGGCCCAGGCAGAGGACTACACCAAACGAGATCTGCAGGGGGTGAGCTTTGCAGGGCAAGACCTGAGCGGCTGGAAGTTTCTCAAGGCCAACCTGCGCCAAAGCGATCTCAGCCACGTGAAGGCGGCAGGGGCAAACCTATTCGGGGCCAATCTCAGCAAAGCCAACTTGCGCGGGGCCGACCTGCGGGGGGCCACTTTGGACATGGCCAACTTACAGGGTGCGGATCTGCGAGAAGCGCAACTGCAGGACAGCATGATGTGGCTGGCCCGAGTCGAAGGGATCCAAATTGATGGGGCCGATTTCACCAATGCCTTAATACGCCAAGACGCCCTCTCCATCCTCTGTGAACGGGCCACCGGCGTTAACCCTGTAACCGGTCGGGCCACCCGCGACACCCTCGAATGTAACTAGCCCTCACCCCCTCTCCTCTGGGAGAGGGGAGATCTGGAATCTAGGGCTCAGGAGCTGGGAGCGGCTGCCTCAGAACGGGTGGGCTTGCGTTGAAACTGGCTGAGCAGAGAGTTCCAGGCCAAGCGGGCCATCGACAACAGCCAATTCCCCTCCAACTCCCTAAACAGATCCATGTTCAGCTTGAAGGCATAGTTGGCCTCTGCCACAATGCGGTCGATGGTGGTTTGATCCAGCTCCAACGCATCCAGCTGGGCGCGGTAGCGCTGCTTGAATTTGCCCTCATGAGGGATCTGCTCGAAATCGTAGAAGGCCGTTCCTTCCCCCTGCGGCAAGCCCATGGCCCGGCGGGCAATGTTTTTGAGGATTTGACCGCCCGACAGGTCGCCGATGTAGCGGGTGTAGGCGTGAGCGATCAGCAGAAGCGGATCTTTTTCCACCACTTCCCGAATGCGGTTGACATAGACCTGGCAGGCAGGGGAGGGCTTGACCAAAGAGCGCCAGTTGGGGCCAACAAAATAATTTAAATCCTTCTCCAGGCTGGCCTTGCGCCACAGCTCTGGGTAGTAGAGCCGGCCCACCAGGGGGTGCTCTCGCAGTTGGGCAAAGCCTTCTTCCAAAGCGCTGTAGACAAAGTAGAAATTGCCCACGTAGCGGCTGTAGGCCCGCTTATCCACCACTCCCTTCAGGAAACACTTGATAAACACCATGTTCTCGGCCATGGTGTGGGACTGCTTGGTGCCCTCCCGCAACTGGGCCGACAGGCTGTTGTCCCGGTTACTCAAATCATTCTTATTCTGATTGTTGTGGCTTTGACTCACAAAACCCTCCTTGCCAACAAACTGCGCTTCTGGATCACCTGCAAGCCATCCGGAGGTTCCCCCAGCCTGAGAAGCTTTGTAAACCCATTCCTAGCCCCTTCTCATGATTGTTGTTGATGGCTCCGCCACAGCCTGCATCAACAGCGTGCATCTCAAAAGCGACGCAAACCGGCGCCAAGTCCACTCTGTCGACCGGCTGAGCCTGTCAGAGCCACCCCTCCGATCCCCAAGGTTGACCGGAAATCCGAGCTGGAGCAGCGGATGATCCGCAAAAACGGTTAAAGATTAGAATAATCTGCTTGAGTGTGAATGGATGTGAACAATCCTTAAGGCATGGCGGAAACCGCCCCTGCCCCGGCAGCCAAAAGGGGATCCCCAGCGGTTTTGCCGAGATTTTCCAAGTGAGCCCTCAAGGGATCCGGACAGCCCCTCGACCTTTGTAACGTTCGTTGACGATCGTTGGCGGGGTTTCTATAATGGAAGACCTGACTGCAGCGCGACCCCTCCCGAGCAACGCATGACACAATTAGCAGTGCCATCCCCTGTCGCTCCTACCTTTCCTGACCTGGTGGAGATTCAGCGGGAGAGTTTCTTGTGGTTTTTGCGAGAAGGGTTTGAAGAGGAGCTTCTCAGCTTTTCCCCCATCATCGATTACACTGGTAAGCTGGAGCTGCACTTCCTGCCTGAATATCGCCCTGGGGATCCCTCCAAAGGGTACAAGATCAACCGCCCCCGCTACGACCCTGAGGAGGCCAAGCGGCGGGATGCCACCTACCAAGCGCAGATCCGGGTGCCCACTCGCCTGATCAACAAAGAGACCGGCGAGATCAAAGACATGGACGTCTTCATCGGCGAACTGCCCTTGATGACGGATCGGGGCACCTTCATCATCAACGGCGCCGAGCGGGTGATCGTCAACCAAATTGTGCGCAGCCCCGGCGTCTATTACAAATCGGAGCTGGACAAAAACGGGCGTCGCACCTACAGCGCCAGCCTCATCCCCAACCGCGGTGCCTGGCTGAAGTTCGAGACCGACAAAAACGGCCTGGTGTGGGTGCGCATCGACAAAACCCGCAAGCTCTCGGCGGCAGTTCTGCTGAAAGCCTTGGGCCTGAGCGACTCCGAGATTTACGACAACCTGCGCCACCCCGAATTCTTCCAGAAAACCATGGAGAAAGAGGGGCCCTACACCGAAGAAGAAGCCCTAATGGAGCTGTACCGCAAGTTGCGGCCCGGGGAACCCCCCACCGTATCGGGTGGCCAGCAGTTGCTGGAATCCCGCTTCTTCGACCCCAAACGCTACGATTTGGGCCGGGTAGGGCGCTACAAGCTGAACAAAAAGTTAAATTTGAACGTAGCCGAAAGTGTGCGGGTGCTTACCGTCACCGACATTTTGGCCGTCATCGACTACCTGATCAATTTGGAGTACGACATCGGCCATGTGGACGACATCGACCACCTGGGCAACCGCCGCGTGCGCTCCGTGGGCGAGCTGCTGCAAAACCAGGTGCGGGTGGGCCTGAATCGCCTGGAGCGGATCATCCGAGAACGGATGACAGTCTCCGAGTCGGAAAACCTCACCCCGGCCTCTTTGGTCAACCCCAAACCCTTGGTGGCGGCCATTAAGGAGTTCTTCGGCTCCAGCCAGCTCTCCCAGTTCATGGATCAGACCAATCCCCTGGCGGAGCTGACCCACAAGCGCCGGTTATCTGCCCTGGGCCCCGGCGGCCTAAGTCGGGAACGGGCCGGCTTTGCGGTGCGGGATATCCACCCCAGCCACTACGGCCGCATCTGCCCCATCGAAACTCCAGAAGGCCCCAACGCCGGGTTGATTGGATCCCTGGCCACCCACGCCCGCGTCAACCAGTACGGCTTTATCGAAAGCCCCTATTACCGGGTCGAGAACGGCGTGGTGCGCAAAGATCTGGGCATGGTCTACCTCACTGCCGATGAAGAGGACGAGTACCGCGTAGCCCCTGGGGATGTGCCGGTGGATGCCGAGGGCCGCATCACTGCCGACTTGGTGCCGGTGCGCTACCGCCAAGAGTTCACCACCGCTCACCCCACAGAAGTGCACTACGTCCAGGTGGCACCGGTGCAGGTCATCTCGGTGGCCACCTCCTTGATCCCCTTCCTGGAGCACGACGACGCCAACCGCGCCTTGATGGGAGCCAACATGCAGCGGCAGGCGGTACCCCTGCTTAAGCCGGATCGGCCTTACGTGGGCACGGGCTTGGAAGCGCAGGCGGCACGGGACTCCGGCATGGTGGTGGTGTCGCGCACCAATGGCGTGGTGACCTATGTCTCTGCCGACGAAATCGTGGTTCGGCCAGATGACGGCGGGGATCCAATTGTCTATCGCCTGCAGAAATACCAGCGCTCCAACCAAGACACCTGCCTCAACCAGCGTCCCCTTGTCTATACGGGGGATCGGGTGGTGGCTGGCCAGGTGCTGGCGGATGGCCCGGCGACCGAAGGGGGCGAGTTGGCTTTGGGCCAAAACGTGTTGGTGGCCTACATGCCCTGGGAGGGCTACAACTACGAAGATGCCATCTTGATCAGCGAGCGGCTGGTCTACGACGATGTCTTTACCTCGGTACACATCGAGAAGCACGAGATCGAGGCCCGGCAAACCAAACTGGGCCCTGAGGAGATTACCCGCGAAATCCCCAACGTGGGGGAAGATGCCCTGCGGGACCTGGATGAGAACGGCATTGTGCGCATTGGGGCTTGGGTGGAGGCCGGCGACATTTTGGTGGGCAAAGTCACCCCCAAAGGGGAGTCGGATCAGCCCCCAGAAGAGCGGCTATTGCGGGCCATTTTCGGGGAAAAGGCTCGGGATGTGCGGGACAACTCGCTGCGGGTGCCCAACGGCGAGCGCGGTCGGGTGGTGGATGTACGCATCTTTACCCGCGAACAGGGGGATGAGCTGCCTCCCGGCGCCAACATGGTGGTGCGGGTCTACATTGCCCTCAAGCGCAAAATCCAGGTGGGGGACAAGATCGCGGGCCGTCACGGCAACAAAGGCATCATCTCCCGCATCTTGCCGATTGAGGACATGCCCTACCTAGCGGACGGCACACCGGTGGATGTGGTGCTCAACCCCTTGGGGGTGCCTTCCCGGATGAACGTGGGCCAAGTGTACGAGTGCCTGCTGGGCTGGGCAGCAGAACATCTGGGAGTGCGCTTCAAGCTGATGCCCTTTGATGAGATGCACGGTTTAGAAGCCTCCCGTCTGACGGTGGAGGCCAAGCTGAGGGAAGCCCGAGAGAAGACCGGCAAGGACTGGATTTTTAACCCGGAAGGCAAGTACTGCGGCAAAATCCAGGTGTTTGACGGTCGCACCGGGGAGCCCTTCGACCAGCCCGTTACGGTGGGCCGCGCCTACATGCTGAAGCTGGTGCACTTGGTGGATGACAAGATCCATGCCCGCTCCACCGGCCCCTATTCTTTGGTGACCCAGCAACCGCTGGGGGGCAAGGCGCAGCAGGGCGGCCAGCGCTTTGGGGAGATGGAGGTGTGGGCTTTGGAGGCGTTTGGGGCAGCCTACATCCTGCAGGAGTTGCTCACCGTCAAGTCCGACGACATGGTGGGGCGCAACGAGGCTCTCAACGCCATTGTCAAGGGCAAGCCGATCCCTCGACCCGGCACGCCGGAGTCCTTCAAGGTGCTGGTACGGGAGTTGCAGTCCCTCTGCCTAGATGTGTCGGTACACAAGGTGGAGGTGGACAGCGAAGGGCAAACCCACGATGTGGAAGTGGATCTGATGGCCGATACTTCCAACCGTCACACTCCCTCTCGACCCACCTATGAATCGGTTACGTCTGAGGATCTCTCGCCATCACCCGCCTTTACCAGAGTGCTCCGCACCGCTGACGCGAATGCCAGCCGCAGCCTTGAGGAAGATGAGGACGAGGAGGAGGAAGAGGACTTTTGAGGGTTGAGAGCGCTCCCCACCCCTGACGCGAACGTGACGGGGATCCCCTTCAACCCACGAAGGAGGGTGGGGCTTCCCTCTCCTTTGGGTTCAGCAAGCCAGGAGGAAAACGGCGATGGCCAAAACAGAGCAACGCTTTGACTATGTCAAAATCGGCTTGGCTTCTCCAGAACGGATCATGGAATGGGGCCAGCGCACCCTGCCGAATGGTCAAGTGGTGGGGGAAGTCACCAAGCCTGAGACCATCAATTACCGCACCCTCAAGCCGGAGATGGATGGTCTTTTCTGTGAGCGCATCTTTGGGCCGGCCAAAGACTGGGAATGCCACTGCGGCAAGTACAAGCGGGTACGGCATCGGGGGATCGTCTGCGAGCGCTGTGGGGTGGAGGTGACCGAGTCGCGGGTGCGCCGCCACCGCATGGGCTACATCAAGTTGGCTGCCCCCGTCACCCACGTTTGGTATTTGAAAGGGATCCCCAGCCACATCGCCACCCTGTTGGATATGCCGCTGCGGGATGTGGAGCAAGTGGTGTACTTCAACGCCTACGTAGTGGTGGATCCGGGCAATGCCCAGAATCTCTCTTACAAGCAACTGTTGACGGAGGATCAATTCCTCGAGATCGAAGATCAGATGTACGAGGAGGGATCCGAACTGCAACTGCCGGAGAACTGGGCGATGATCGGGGCGGAGGCCATCGAGCGCCTGCTCAAGGATATCGACCTGGAAAAAGAGGCGGAGCAACTGCGGGAGGAGATCACCACTGCTCGCGGCCAAAAGCGGGCACGCCTGATCAAGCGGCTGCGGGTGATCGACAACTTCATTGCCACCGGATCCCGTCCGGAGTGGATGGTGTTGCGGGTGCTGCCGGTGATCCCGCCGGATCTGCGCCCCATGGTGCAGTTGGATGGGGGCCGCTTTGCCACCAGCGACCTCAACGATCTCTACCGTCGTGTGATCAACCGCAACAACCGCCTGGCCCGGCTGCAGGAGATCATGGCACCGGAGATCATTGTGCGCAACGAAAAGCGCATGCTCCAGGAGGCGGTGGACGCGCTGATCGACAACGGTCGGCGGGGGCGCGTGGTGGCGGGGGCCAACAACCGTCCCCTCAAGTCCCTCTCCGACATCATCGAAGGCAAACAGGGGCGCTTCCGGCAAAACCTGTTGGGCAAACGGGTGGACTACTCCGGACGTTCGGTGATTGTGGTGGGGCCCAGCCTGCGCATGCACCAGTGCGGCCTGCCCAAAGAGATGGCCATCGAGCTGTTCCAGCCCTTTGTCATCCACAAATTGATCAAGCGGGGCATTGTCAACAACATCAAGGCTGCCAAAAAGATGATCCAGAGCAATGACCCACAGATTTGGGATGTGCTGGAAGAGGTGATCGACGGCCACCCCGTCTTGCTCAACCGTGCCCCCACCCTGCACCGCCTGGGGATCCAAGCTTTTGAGCCAATCCTGGTGGAGGGAAGGGCGATTCAACTTCACCCCTTGGTCTGCCCCGCCTTCAATGCTGACTTCGACGGCGACCAGATGGCGGTGCATGTGCCCCTGTCGTTGGAAGCCCAGGCGGAAGCGCGCCTGCTGATGCTGGCCACCAACAACATCCTCTCCCCGGCCACCGGCGCTCCCATCATCACCCCCAGCCAAGATATGGTGTTGGGGTGCTACTACCTGACGGCGGACAACCCCCACGCGCCAGATATTGGCGATCGCTTCTTCGCCAGCTTGGAAGATGCTCTCATCGCCTACGACCGCGGCGCCATCGGCCTGCACAGCAAGGTCTGGGTGCGCTACCACGGCCCGATGGAGTTGGGCAAGGGCGAAAAAGAGTCCGAGCC
Source organism: Synechococcus sp. R5-12 (assembly GCF_047502655.1). Taxonomy (NCBI): domain Bacteria; kingdom Bacillati; phylum Cyanobacteriota; class Cyanophyceae; order Synechococcales; family Synechococcaceae; genus Synechococcus; species Synechococcus sp. R5-12. The sequence continues at coordinate 26,732 of NZ_JANSIM010000021.1, forward strand.
GCAAATCATCGAAGAACCGGGCGGCATTCGCCTCAAGATCACCAACTACCGCCGTATCCGCGAGGATCAAGACGGCAACGTGATCAGCCAGTACATTCGCACCACGCCGGGCCGGATCATTTTTAACAAGACCGTGCAAGATATTTTGTCTGCGTAGTTCATCCTCTGCCGTAGGACGGCTCTTCTCTCCCCTCTCTCCTCTTCTCTCTAGCGAGGCATCATGAGCGAAAAAGGACGATTTTCCGCTGGCCTGGCGCGGCAGGCTGCCGACGGTAACAAAGCCGACACCCCCTTGCCCCCTGTGCCCTTTCGCAACTATCAAATTGGCAAAAAAGAGCTGCGTAACCTGATTGCCTGGTCTTTTGCCCGCTACGGCACAGCCCGCACCGCTCAGATGGCGGATGCTCTGAAGACCCTGGGCTTCAAATACGCCACCCAGGCAGCCGTCTCCATCAGCGTCGAAGATCTGCGCGTTCCCCCCAGCAAGCGGCAGTTGTTGGCGCAAGCGGAAGCCGAGATCGAGGCGGCCACCGAGCGCTACACCCGCGGGGAAATCACAGAGGTGGAGCGCTACCAAAAGGTGATCGACACCTGGAACCAGATCAACGACCAGATCAAGGAGGAGATGCTCAGCAACTTCCGCCAGAACGATCCCCTCAACTCCGTCTACATGATGGCCAACTCGGGGGCGAGGGGGAATGTCTCCCAGGTACGGCAGTTGGTGGGCATGCGCGGCCTGATGGCCAACCCCCAGGGGGAGATCATCGATTTGCCCATCAAAACCAATTTCCGCGAGGGCCTGACCGTTACCGAGTACATCATCTCTTCCTATGGGGCCCGCAAGGGCTTGGTGGATACGGCCCTGCGCACCGCCGACTCCGGCTACCTCACCCGCCGCTTGGTGGATGTGTCTCAGGATGTGATCGTGCGGGAATCTGACTGCGGCACTGAGCAGGGCATCCTTCTGGAATACCTGATGGACGGGGACAAGGTGGTGGTGTCCCTGGAGGAGCGCTTGGTGGGCCGAGTGTTGGCGCGCGACGTGGTGCACCCAGAAACCCAGGTGGTGCTTGCCCGTCGCAACCAAGAGGTGGATCACGACCTGGCCAAGACGATTGTGGAGGCCGGCATCCGGCAGGTGATGGTGCGTTCTCCCCTCACCTGTGAGGCCAACCGCTCCGTGTGCCGGATGTGCTACGGCTGGAGCTTGGCCCATTCCCGCCTGGTGGATCTGGGGGAAGCGGTCGGGATCATCGCCGCCCAATCGATTGGGGAGCCGGGCACCCAGTTGACCATGCGCACCTTCCACACGGGAGGCGTGTTTACAGGGGAGGTGGCCCGCCAAATTCGCGCCCCCTTTGCGGGTGTGGTGCGGTTCCCGAAAAATCTGCGCACCCGCCCCTTCCGTACCCGCCACGGCGACGATGCTCTACAAGTGGAGGTAAACAACCAAATCATCTTGGAAGGCCCAGACGGTCAACGGGAGTCCTTCGACATGACCCAGGGATCCACCCTGCTGGTGCGGGACGGAGCCCAGGTGCAGCGGGATCAGTTGATTGCAGAGGTGTCCCTGGCCAAGGCCAGCCGTAAGAGCACCGAGAAAGCCCAGAAAGAGGTGGTGGCCGACCTGGCTGGAGAAATTCGCTTTGCCGATCTGCCCATCGAGGAGAAGACTGACCGCCAGGGTAACACCACCTACACTGCCCAGCGGCAGGGATTGATCTGGGTGATGTCTGGACAGGTGTACAACCTGCCTCCGGGGGCCGAGCCGGTGGTGAAAAACGGGGATCGGGTAGAAGCGGGGGATGTGATCGCCGAAACCTCGCTGGTGACGGAGCATGGCGGCATTGTGCGGCTACCGGAGCGCAGCGACACCAGAAGTGGGCGCGAGGTGGAGATCATCAACGCTTCGGTGGTGTTGCGGGAAGCACGGGTACGGGTGGAATCCCACCAGGGGCGGGAGCAGTTTTTGCTGGACACTTCCAGTGGGCAGACCTTTGTTCTCAAGGCTACTCCGGGCACCAAAGTGGGCAACGATGAGGTGGTGGCGGAGCTGATCGACAACCACTTCCGCAGTCAGACGGGAGGCTTGGTGAAGTTCGCCGGCATTGAGGTGGCACGGCGCGGCAAGGCCAAGCAAGGTTACGAAGTCATCCAGGGCGGCACCCTGCTGTGGATCCCAGAAGAGACCCACGAGGTGAACAAGGACATCTCCCTGCTGAACGTGGACGACGGCCAGTATGTGGAAGCGGGCACCGAGGTGGTGAAAGACATCTTTTGCCAGAATGCCGGTGTTGTCGAAGTCATCCAGAAGAACGACATTCTGCGGGAGATCGTCATCAAGCCGGGATCCCTGCATCTGGTGGACAACCCCGCCGACTTGGAAGTGAAAAGTGGCACACTAATCCAGCCAGGGCAACCGGTGCTCAGCAGCATCGTTCCCGACCGACTGGTCTACCTGGAACACGTGGAAACTCCCGAAGGCCCAGGCTTGCTGCTGCGTCCGGTGCAGGAGTACGAGATCCCCGACCGGCCCTTGGTGCCCACTCAAGAGTCCACCAGCGAGTCCGGTCGCTCCATTCGTCTGCGGGCGGTGCAGCGGGTTCCCTTCAAAGATGGGGAGCGGGTGAAGTCGGTAGGCCCTGTAGAGCTCCTGCGCACCCAACTGGTGCTGGAAATCGATACCGACGCCCCACAACTGAAGGCCGATATCGAGCTGATCCAAGATGAGAAGGATCCAGATATTCGCCGCCTGCAACTGGTGATTCTGGAAACCCTGTTGCTGCGCCGCGACGTGGAAGCGGATCTGACGCAGGGGAGTACCCACACGCGGCTGTTGGTGAAGGAAGGAGACTCCATCGCCAGCGGAGATGTTATCGCCCGCACCGAAATCCAAGCCAAAAAGGCCGGGATCGTCCAAGGGATCCGCCAGGGAGCGGAAGTGGTGCGGCGGGTGCTGGTGATTACCGACGACGATCTGGTGCAGGTGCCCCTGACAGGTTCAGCCAGCGTGGCGGTAGGGGTGCTGGTGCGGGTTGGGGACGAGCTTGCTCCCGGGATCCCTTCTCCACAGTCGGGACAGGTAATGCAGATAACGGACGGCCAAGTGGTGTTGCGGATAGCGCGGCCCTACTTGGTTTCTGCGGGTGCCATTCTGCAGGTACGAGATGGCGATCTGGTGCAGCGGGGGGATTCCCTGGCCCTCCTGGTGTTTGAGCGGGCCAAGACGGGGGACATCATCCAGGGTCTGCCGCGGATTGAGGAGCTGCTGGAGGCCCGCAAGCCCAAGGAAATGTGTGTTCTGGCCAAGCGGCCCGGCACCGTTCAACTGAGCTGGCGGGGAGAAGAGCCAGATCTCAAGGTCATCGAAGCCGATGGCACGGTTAGAGACTATCCTGGGCTGCCGGGGCAGAGCTTGATCGTGGTAGATGGACAGCCGGTGGGGGTGGGGGATCCCCTAACCGATGGCCCTGCCAACCCCCACGACCTCTTGGAGATCTACTACGAGTACCATCGCCAAACCTTGGGAGATGACCAAGCCGCACGGTTGGCTCTGCGGGAGGTGCAGCGCTTCTTTGTCAACGAAGTGCAGAACGTCTACCGCTCCCAGGGGGTGGAGATCTCTGACAAACACATTGAGATCGTGGTGCGCCAGATGACCTCCAAGGTGCGGGTGGATGATGGTGGCGACACCATCCTGTTGCCGGGGGAGCTGGTGGAGTTGCGGGAAATCCAGCAGATCAATGCCACCATGGCCATTACTGGAGGAGCGCCGGCCAAATACACGCCCGTCCTGCTGGGGATCACCAAGGCCAGCTTGAATACCGACAGCTTCATCTCAGCGGCCAGCTTCCAGGAAACCACCCGCGTGCTGACTGAGGCGGCCATTGAGGGCAAATCCGACTGGCTGCGCGGCTTGAAGGAAAACGTAATCATCGGGCGCTTGATCCCGGCAGGCACGGGCTTCACCACCTACGAGGAGATTGCCGCCGAGCCGGAGCCTGACGAAGAGGAGGAAGAGCCTGCGGTGTTGCCGGAGCTGCCGCCTCGTTTGATCTTGGAGGATGATCAATTGATCGACGATTCCACCCCTGCCTTCGACGAGCTAGAGGAGGATGACGACGAGGAGGAGTGAGGCGCTGGGTCTCCAGGATTGGGCCACTTTGCAAACTGAAATCGTCAGTTGCTGCCGCTGCCCCCGCTTGGTGGCCTGGCGAGAGTCAGTCGCCCTTCAGAAGGTGGCCCGTTTTCGCGACCAGCTCTACTGGGGCCGACCGGTGCCAGGGTTCGGGGATCCGCAGGCGCGGCTGTGGGTGATCGGGTTGGCACCGGCAGCTCATGGGGGCAACCGCACCGGGCGGGTGTTTACCGGGGATCCCAGCGGGGACTGGCTGTTTCGCGCCCTGTACCGAGCCGGGTTTGCCAATCAGCCCACCTCTACCCACCGAGAGGATGGCCTGCAATTGCAGGATTGCTACATCTCAGCCGTGGTGCGCTGCGCTCCCCCAGACAATCGCCCCACCGTCACAGAAGCCAAGGCCTGCCTGAGCTACCTGAAACAAGAGCTGGAGCTGCTAACCCAGGTGCGGGTGATCCTGACGTTGGGGCATTTTGCCTTCCAACACGCTCTGATGCTCTTGTCGCCTCTCAGGCCCCGCCCCCGCTTTGGCCACAATTGCGTTATTCCTTTGGCAGAGGGTCGCTATTTGCTGGCGTCTTACCATCCCAGCCGGCGCAACACGGCCACACGGCTGCTGACGGAGCCGATGTTGGATGCCGTTTTCGCGCAAGCCCAGCAGTTGCTGTCTGGTAAGCCAGCCCGACCGGCTGAGGATTAGGCGGGTTGCCAAGATTCGAGGCGATAGGCACTGTCCCAAAACAGCCATTCCAACCGGGAGGCAGTGACAAAAGCTGCCCTCATCTTTTCCCGCAGCGGTTCTGTAGCCTGCTGAGCGACGGAGTCGGTGATGTCCAAAGCCTGCTGCACCACTTGGGCAAATTCTTCCCCGGCGTAGGTGTCGATCCACTGTTGGTAGGGATTGTCAGGCTGCGCGGTGCGATAGATGGTGGATCCCACCTCTCGGTAGATCCAAAAGCAGGGCAGCACAGCGGCAATGGCCACCTCATAGGGATCCACAGCCGCCGCAGCCAACAAAAAACGGGTATAGGCGAAGCAGGCAGGGGCATAGGCTGTTTCGGGTTGAATGTCGTAGAGGCGAAAATAGCTTTCGTGCAGGCTGCGTTCGGCCACAATGGCTCCCAGGGCAAAGTTCAAGAAACTCACCACCTGCTCAGCCCCTTCGGAACGAGCTCCAATCAAGGCCAGGGCGCGGGCAAAGTCGGTGAGATAAAGAGCATCCTGCTGCAAGTAAAACTGGAACCGCTGCCGCGATAGGCTGCCCGCTGCCAACTCTCGGTTGAAGGGGTGATCGAGGATTTGCTTGTAGATGGGGTAAACTACCCGACTCCGACCGCTAAAGCAGTACAGGGCGGGCTTTCGGTAGCCCTGAGCCTGCTCTGCCCTACCAGAGAACAAAACAGGCC
>NZ_JANSIM010000160.1:0-17060 GCF_047502655.1 Synechococcus sp. R5-12
GATAGTGGTGAGTGGATAGTGACCAGCCACTAGTCACTAACAGAGGGCAGGGCTTCCCGCCGGTCTAGCTAAAACTAAACCGAAAATGGAAGAAGTTTACTTACCAGAGGAGACCCTTCGCGCTTGGCTGTGGGAAGACCTGGGGCACGGCGACCTCACCACAGAGCTGACCCTACCCCCAGGACTGGAGGGTGAAGCGGTAATCCTGGCCAAGGAGACAGGGATCCTGGCCGGTCTGGAGATTGCCAAGCGGGTTTTTCGGCTGGTGGATCCCCAGGTAGAGTTCACCCCTGGGGTGGAGGAAGGGGCCAGGGTGGCTGTCGGTCAAGAAGTGGCCCACCTCAAGGGATCCCTGCGGGGCATCTTGGCAGGAGAGCGGCTGGCCCTCAACCTTCTCCAAAGGCTGTCCGGCATTGCCACCCTCACTCGCACTTATGTAGAGGCTCTCCGGGGAACCTCAACCCAGCTCCTGGACACCCGCAAGACCACTCCCGGCCTGCGCGCCCTGGAGAAGTATGCAGTACGGGTAGGGGGCGGCAAAAACCACCGCTTTGGGCTGTTCGACGGCATCTTGATTAAGGAAAACCACATTATTGCTACGCAACACTGTCGCGACCGCGGCACGGGAGGCGTTTTGGCAGCCGTCAAGCGGGCCAAGGAAGGCGCTCCCCACCACCTCAAGGTGGAGGTGGAGGTGCGGGATCTCCAGGAACTGGAAGAGGCTTTGGCAGCAGGAGCCGATCTCATCCTTCTGGACAACTTCACCCTGGAAGAAACCCAGGCCGCCGTCCAACGGGTGGGAGGGAGAGTTCCCCTGGAGGCCAGCGGCAACATGACCCCAGAACGGGCCAGGCAAGTGGCCGAGGCAGGCGTGAATTACGTCAGCGTCGGGGCGCTCACCCACTCGGCCAAGGCTTTGGATCTCTCTTTGCTGGTGGTGTGACCCTGAGCCAAGTCCTCGCTGGACACTGCTTTATTGCTACGCAACGCTGTTGCGACTGATGCTACTTTGAGAAGACAACCTAAGCCCAGCTCCAGCTCAACCGGGCGCCGCGAAAGGCTTCGCCGGGCATCTGGGTTGGGGGTTGCTTCTCTTGCCGGCTCAGATACCCCCCAAAGCAGAGTCGACCAACTCCAGGAGATGGGCTTTCCGTTATTGCTGCGCGCTGCTCCTGCAAACGCATTAGCGGGACAAAGTCCTCAGATCGTGTCCAGCCTCCAGAGGAACAAAACCGTTATTGCTACGCAACGCTGTCGCGACAAGAAGTCGAAAATGAAGGGAGAAACCCCATTGCTACACAACACTGCCACAATCGTCCAGGAGATTGCCCGGCTCAAACAGGAAAGGCAGGCAGTTATCCTCGCGCATTCGTATCAGCTCCCCGAAGTTCAAGAGGTGGCGGACTTTGTGGGAGACTCCTTAGGACTGGCTCGGGAGGCTCAAAAGACGAGCGCCCAGGTGATTGTCTTTGCGGGCGTGCATTTTATGGCGGAGACGGCTGCCATCCTTAACCCGGAAAAGACGGTGCTGCTGCCGGATCTGGAGGCGGGCTGTTCCTTGGCCGATAGCATTCGCCCGCAAGATGTGCTGCGGTGGAAGGCAGCCTGCCCTGAGGGCCTGGTGGTGGCCTACGTCAACACCGCTGCCGAGATCAAGGCTCTGGCAGATGTCTGCGTAACCAGCGCCAACGCAGTTCAAGTGGTGGCCAGCCTGCCCCCGGATCGCCCCATCTTCTTCGTGCCGGATATGTTTCTGGGAGCCCACGTTGCTCAAGTAACCGGAAGGGAGCTGGATCTCTTTCCGGGAGAGTGCCACGTGCATGTTGGCATCCGGGAAGAGCACCTCAAGGCGATGGTGGAAGAGCACCCTGGAGCAGAGTTCCTCATTCACCCGGAGTGCAGTTGCGGCTCTAGCTGTCTCTTCCTCAAACCGGATGCCAAGCTGCTCTCCACCGAGGGCATGGTGCGCTACGCCAAAGCTTCAGAAAGCCGCGAGTTTGTGGTGGCCACCGAGGTGGGCATTCTTCACCGGCTCAAGAAAGAAGCTCCAGACAAAACGTTCATCCCTGTCAAGGCAGAAGCCGTCTGCGAGTACATGAAGAAGATTACCTTGGAAAAGATTTACCGCTCCCTGCAGGAGATGCGCTACGTGATCCAGGTGCCCCAGGAGGTGGCTGAGAAGGCTCGCCGTTCCATCCTGGCCATGCTGGCAGTGCCCGCCGGAGCCTAGAGGTGGAGGGGAAGAACGGGGCGCCGCCCTTGTTAGAAACAGACCTGTTGATCCTGGGAGCAGGGGTGGCGGGGGTGTACGCAGCCCTGTGGGCCGAAGCCCAGGGGGCGACAACTCTGGTGGTAAGCAAGGATCCCCTTCCCTCTGGCTCTACCCCTTGGGCGCAGGGTGGGGTGGCTTTTCCTGTGGATGAGGCGGACGTAGAAGCCCATATCCAAGACACCTTGCAAGCGGGCCGCGGCCTGGTGGAAGAAAAGGTGGCTCGCTCCATTGTGGAGGAAGCACCCTTGCACCTGGAGAGACTTTTGCGCTGGGGCCTTCCTTTCCATCCCCAACCTGTCCGGGAGGGGGGCCACTCCCAAGCGCGGGTACGCCATCTGGGGGGGGATCGGAGCGGACTGTGGCTTCTGAGAGGTTTGCTGGCTCGCCTCAACAGGCTGCCTTTGCAGGGCTACACAGCCCTAAGCCTTTTGCTGGCGGGGGACAGGGTAGGGGGGGCCTTGCTGCTTGGCCCTGAAGGGCCGGTGGAGGTGAGGGCCGGGGCAGTTCTCCTGGCTACGGGAGGATTTGGCAGCCTTTTCCCCGTCTCGACAGCTCCCCCGGGGGCCACCGGCGACGGAATGGTGCTGGCCTGGCGGGCAGGGGCCACTCTCAGGGATCTGGAGTTTGTGCAATTTCACCCCACGGCCTTGCCCAATGGAGCGCTGGTGAGCGAGGCAGTAAGAGGAGAAGGGGCTGTTCTCCTCAACGCCTTGGGGGAGCGTTTTATGCCTCGCTATGCGGAGCTGGGAGAGCTGGCGCCGCGGGATGTGGTAGCTCGGGCCGTTTTCTGGGAGCGGCAGCAGACAGGGGGAACCTACCTGGATCTGCGGGTCGTCGAACATCTGGAGGAGCGCTTTCCCACCGTTGTTGCCTCTGCCCGCGCCTTGGGGCTGGATCCCACGAAGGATCTGCTCCCAGTTGTTCCCGCGGCTCACTACGTGATGGGTGGGATCCGAACGGACACTTTCGGCTTCACCGGCCTGCCGGGCCTTTATGCTGCTGGGGAGGTGGCTTCCACGGGCCTGCACGGAGCCAATCGCTTGGCTTCCAACAGCCTTTTGGAAGGGCTGGTCATGGGCAAGCGGGCCGCCTTGGCTGCCTTGCAAGATTTGGGAGAGGTGAGCTTTCGCCGGCAGCTGCAGAGGCTACCCGTTCTGGCGACGTCTCCCGACATCCTGCCGGCTCTCAGGCATCGAGTTGGGGAAGCTTTGGGCGTTGTGCGGGAGGGAACACGGCTGCGGGCTTTTCTGACCTTTGTCAAGGCACTTCCCCTGCAGGAAAAGCCTTGGGCCACCCGGGAAGAGGCTGAGGCAGGCAGTCTGCTTTTGCTGGCCCGTCTGGTAGCTCAGGGGGCGCTGCTGCGGGAAGAAAGCCGAGGAGCCCATTTCCGCGAGGATTTTCCTCAGGAAGGGGAGCCTTTCCATACGGAGGTGCGCGGTTCAACTTTTTTCCGGAGACCTCTTGATGCTACGCATCGCTAACGGCAACAGGCATTCCACTCATGGTGAAAGACGCCCGGCCTGTCGATGCGCTCGAAGGTGTGGGCTCCGAAGAAGTCCCGCTGGGCTTGGGTGAGGTTCTGGGGCAGGTTGGCGGTACGGTAGCTGTCGTAGTAGGCCAAGGAAGCGCTGATGGCCGGGATCGGGATCCCCAAGGCCGCCGCTGTGGCCACCACCCGCCGCCAGGATCCCTGCCGCTCCCGGATGGCCTGCTCGAATTCCTCATCCAAGAGCAGGTTCACCAGCTCTGGATCCCGTTTGTAGGCCGACTGGATCTCGCCCAGGAAGCGGGCGCGGATGATACAGCCCCCCTTCCAAATCCGCGGAATCTCACTGAAGGTGTAGACGTAGCCGTGGGCAACGGTGGCTTTTTTGAGCAGGGCCATCCCCTGAGCATAGGAGCAGATTTTGGAGCAATAGAGAGCAGCGCGCAGATCTTGGATAAAGCGATCGGGATCCCCTTCAAAAGTGGCGTCCGGCCCTTTCAACTGGGCAGAGGCAGCCACCCGCTCCTCTTTCATCGACGAGAGGATACGAGCTTGCACTGCCGCCTCGATGGTGGGCACCGCTACCCCCAGATCCAGAGCATCTTTGACCGTCCACAAACCGGTGCCTTTCTGCCCGGCCTTATCCAGGATGAGATCCACCAAAGGCTTGCCGGTTTCCGGATCCAGGGTTTGGAAAATCTTGGCGGTAATTTCAATCAGGAAAGATTCCAGCTCCGTTTCATTCCAAGCCTGAAAAATCTCCTGCATCTGCGAGGCCGACAGCTTCAAGGCCCTGCGCATTAGGTCATAGACCTCGGCGATCAGTTGCATATCGCCGTATTCGATGCCGTTGTGCACCATCTTCACGTAGTGCCCGCCCCCTTTGGGCCCCAGGTAGGTGACACAGGGGCCGTCTGGCACTTGAGCGGCAATTTTGGTCAAGATGGGCTCCAGTTGTTGGTAAGCCTCTGGGCTACAGCCGGGCATGAGGCTGGGGCCGTTCAGGGCGCCCTCTTCCCCGCCGCTCACCCCCATGCCGACAAAGTGGATCCCGGTGGGAGCTAGGGCTTCGGCACGGCGATCGGTGTCGGTGTAGAGGGAGTTGCCGCCGTCGATGATGATATCCCCCGGATCCAGCAGGGGTTTAAGCTCGTCAATCACCGCGTCTACCGGCGCACCCGCCTTGACCATGATCAAGAATTTGCGGGGCCGCTCCATCAGTTGCACCAATTCCGGCAGGCTGTAGGCGGGGGTGATCCGTTTGCCTTGGGCTCGCTCCCGCATGAACTGGTCGGTTTTGGAGCTGGTGCGGTTGTAGACGGCAACCGGGAAGCCATTGCGCTCGACGTTGAGGGCCAGGTTTTCCCCCATCACCGCTAGGCCAATCACCGCAAAGCTGGGCTTGCTCATGGTTGGGGCACTATCGACACCTCACCCAATCTAGAGGCCAATCTGACCGACGGGGCTCAGGGATCCTGTTTTCTTCACCTTTGCCGGCCCTGATTCAAGGGCAGCCCAAACTCTCACGGGTGGTTACGCCGGTTATCGGGTGGGATCCCTCAGCTCGCTCACACAACTGCCGCTTTGCCGCCCGATCCACATAGGCTTCGCTGAAATCGGCGCCGGCAATCTGCGCTCCTTGCCAAACCGCCCGTGCGGCAATGGCTCCCGTGAGCTTGGCCCCTCTGAGATCGGCTCCTGCCAAATTGGCCAGATCCAAAAGGCTATTGCTCAAATCGGCACCGGATAGGTTGGCCCCCGCCAGATTGGCCTTGGTGAATGCCGCCCCCGAAAGGTTGGCCCCGTGCAGATCGGCGCCCTGCAGGTTGGCGCTGACAAAGCTGCTGCCCCGCCAATCTTGGCCGGATAGATCTTGACCTTGCAGATCGGCGTTGTTGAAGTTGAGACGGGCTTGGCTGCCCGCTATGGAGCCCCAGAGGAGCCAAAGCAGCAGAGTGGCCGCCAGCAGCATGCCCAGCTTCCCGAAGTCGCGCCAGCAAGTCGAGGCGTTGGATTTTGGGGCCATCGAGGATCCCTAGATTCTCTACCCCCATTCTTGCCGATTTTCCCCTTGCCCACTGAGAACTGGGATCATTGCGTTGCAGCAGAGACAGCCGTTATCCGCCGTAGGTTACATTCCGCTCGGTGGTGCGAAATTGCAGGATCGTCAGCCCCACCACAATGAGAAACAGGACGATGGATTGCGCGGCAGCCCTACCCAAATTGCCTGAAGACACTCCAATTTTGTAGATCTCGTAGATCAACACCGAGGTGGATCCGGAAGGGCCTCCGGCAGTCAGCAAGTCAATGGTGCCAAAGATATCGAAAAACGCATAGGTCATGTTGGTAATCACCAAAAAGAAGGTGATGGGAGAAAGCAGCGGTAGGGTGATGGCAAAAAAGCGACGCACAGCCCCGGCTCCATCAATGGCAGCCGCCTCCAGCAGATCCTTGGGCAGGTTTTGCAGGCCGGCAAGGTAAAACAAAATGTTGTAGCCCATCTGCTTCCAAACGCTAGCAAAGATCACCACCCAAGGGGCCAAGTTGGGATCGCTGAGCCAGTTTAAACGGGGGATCCCCACCAGCCCCAGCAAGTGGTTGGCCACCCCTCCCAAGGGGTTGAACATGATAAAGAAGATGATCCCGGCCACCGCCGGAGAGATGGCGTAGGGCCAGATCAGCAACACCCGATAAATCGCCGCCCCCCGAATCGGCTGATAGGCCAGCGTGGCAATCAACAGGGATCCGCTCAACCCCAGCACCACGATGGCCGCCGAAATGGCAAAGGTAATCCCCAGGCTGCGCAGATAGGTGGAATCCGTCAGCAAAGCGGTAAAGTTATCCACACAGACGAAGCGGCTGCGCGGCGCCCCCACAAACGTGAGCAGGGTGGAAAGGCGGAAGGTATCCAGCCCTGGGTAGTAGAGAAACACCACCAAGATCGTGAAGGTGGGCAACAAGAGCAGCCACGCCAGCCACCACTGCTTAAAGATGCCCCTCTCCTGAACAGCTGGGCCGGGGATCCCCAGGCGGCGCTCCTGCTCCTTCTGCGTCCACGCCAACAGTGGCCAGAGGGGAATGGCCATGCCCGCCAGCACCAGCCCCACGCCAAAGGCCATGTCGATGGCCTTGCGCTCCGGCTCAAAAGTGCAAAAATCCAGGGGCGCCATAAAAATCAGGGATCCCAGCCCTCCTGCTAGGCCCCCCAGCACTGCCCCCACCGGCACAGGCCACTCGATGCGTCGAAAACGGAGCCCCATCCAGAGGGATCCCAGCAACCCCGCCAACAGCGGCACCAACACTTGGACGAATCCCAACATCGCCTCTCACCTCGGCTGTGCTCTTCACAAGAGCCTTATCAAAGCCCGGAAAGGGGCAGGCCGCCGCCCACCCCCATCCCTCAATAACACCCCTGGCCCATCGACACTGGGGCTACTGGTAAAGGGAGTTGTACTCGGCCAGAAGGCGGTTGGCCTCCTCGTTGGCCTTGGCCATGGCCTGGGCCGGATCCCCGCCTTTAAGCATCAGATCTTCCATGGTTTGGGTCACCACGTTGCGAATTTCGGGGAAGGCCCCCAGCAGCGCCCCACGGGTGGCAGGGGTCACTTTGGAATTATTAATTTGGTCGCTGGCGGTGAAGAAGTTGGGGTTTTCCTTGAACCAGCCCTTCGACTCCAGCAAGGCTACCGAGCTTTTCCGAATGGGCAAGTAGCCGGTCACTTGGTGCCACTCGGCAGCATTTTCGGTGTTATTGAGCCACAGCATGAAGGTCAGCGCCCCCTCTTCCACCTCCTTGGGCAGATCCTTCACCAGCCAGAGGCTGGCTCCCCCGATCAAGTTCCCCGTCCAACCCTTGTCGGCGTTGTAGGGCATGCGGGTGGTGACCAGCTCGATGTTGTTCTGCTTGGCGGCATTGGTGATGTTGGCGGCATCGGCGCTGCTGGTGATGGCCATGGCGACGGTACCGGTCTGGATGGCCTGCTCTGTGGCTGCCCAATCCCGCTGCTTGCCGCTGTAGATGTAGTAGCCTTTGTCATACATCCCTTTCCACCAGGTGGCGATGGCAATTGACGGCTCCGAGTCCAAAAAGACCTGGGTGGCACGGGCGGCACGGCCATTGTCGTTGTTGGCCAAGAGGGCATTCTGCTGGGCCATCCACTGCTCGTAGAACCAGCCGTGATTGGGCCAGGTCACACAGCCCTGGGGAGCGTCGGGGAGGGCCATGATCTTTTGACAAGCAGCCTCCAGCTCTTGCCAGGTGGCCGGCGGCTTTTCGATCCCAGCCTTCTTCAAGATGGCCGTGTTGGAGTAGAGAATGGGGCTGGAGCTGTTCCAGGGCATGGAGGTAAATTTGCCATCCAGGGTGTAGTAGCTCACCACCGGCTCGATAAAATCGTCGAAATTCACTGGGATCCCGTTCACTTCGGTGCGATTGCCCAGAGCCTCGGCAATGGACTTGAAGTAACCAAAATCCCGTGCCCGTTGGGTGCCCACCTCAAACCACTGCACCACCGAAGGAGCAGCATTTTGTTGAATGGCCAGGTCGGTGGCTTGCTGAATTTCTTCGTAGTTGCCGTAGCCTTCGACCGTAACTTTGTATTGAGGAAATTGCTTGTTGAACTCTGCCGCTTTTTCGCGGGCCCAATCCAGGCGGTTATCGGTAAAGGCAATCCAAACTTTGACTTCGGCAGGAGACTGAGCAAAGCTGTCGGCAGCCAGAAGAGCAGCAGCAGACGCAGCCACCAGGCCAGCCGCAACAGCCAGGAAAGTACGACGGGTATTCATAGAAAGATGCAGTCGCATTCGCTAAAGGCACCTCTGAGATTACAGCACCGACATTAAGAGCAGGTTATGTCTGGCGGGATCCCTCTAGGAAGTGAACCCTCAGGCCGAAGTCAGAGTCAGATGAGGTGAGCACCTAGCCTGGGTCATGATTGGCAATTTCTCAAGGGGTCTCGAAAAATGAGAATGAAAATGAAAACCCCAAGCTTTTGCCTGTTATTGGTTACTGCCCTCCTGATGGCGCTTGCTCCCTTTGCGCAGGCTCGCCCCCGTCAACGCACTCGCACAGCCACCACGCCAACGGCTGGATCCCTGGCCCCGCGCGGTGGGCGCACCTTCACTCACTCCGGCACCTACACTCGCACCGGGCCAAGTGGCAGATCGGGTAGTGGCACCTATTCCGGCCAGGGATCCCGGCAATTCATTCCCGGTCAGGGGGTGGAAGGAGACTATTCCGGCCAAGTCACTACCCAACAAGGTCAGACCTGGAACCTGAACCATCAGCACACCACCACCCGCACGAATGAGGGCTGGCAACGGCAGGGCAGCACCACCCTGCAAAACGCCGAGGGCAAGACGGTGGGCAGCAGCTCGAGCCTTATCGAGGGCCAAGCGGGGCAAGGCTGGCAGCGCAGCGGCCAATTCAACAATGCTCGCGGCCAAACCTACACCACCGAGTCGAGCAGCACACCGACCGGGCCAGGACACTGGCAGCGGGAAACTCGCGTCTTCAATGCCCAAGGGGATCTGCTCGGTGGCTCTGATACCGATGTGCAGTACCGATTTGTACCAGGGCAAGGCTGGGTGAAAACAGTAGAAGGCAAGACTCTAAAGGGTCAACCCATCCGCCGCACCACCACGATCGGCCCCAACCTGTGAAGAAGAATCTGAAGGGCACTTTAAGGGATCCCTTAGGATTTTGTGGGAGGAAGCGGGCGGACGGAATCGAACCGACAACAGCAGTTTGGAAGACTGCGGTTTTACCATTAAACTACGCCCGCACGGGCATTCAGCGATGCTGAATATCTATGGTAGCATCTCTCGGCGGTGCCCCTTCCCACTCAGAGTTTGGAGAAAAATCCATCTCCATCAGCGGGACAGACTTCTCCGGTAGGCTGGGCTTACTTGCTCTGGAGATCTTTCTGGCGTTTCCTTTGCCATTGGCGAAACTCTTTCTCGTAGCGTTCACCCTCCGTTTGGTAGGCGTTCCAGCCCTTGAGGGCAACGGTCAAGCCCCACCCCATGAGTATAAACAGCGACCAAGATAGCCCTCCACCGGAGAGCCAGTCTAAGCCCAGCAAAAAGCTGTTGACAATTCCATAGCGGCCCAGCAGTTGGTAAAACTGCCGACGGCGGTAGCGCTGGAATTCTCGGTGTTGGCTGTTCAGCTCTTGCCAGGCCTTCCATTCCTGCTCGGCCAAGTCCAGCTCTTGGGGGGAGATCCCCAGTTCGGCAGCCATCTCCTGCAGTTGGGAGCGGGTGAACTCGCCCAGGCGTGGCTGGCGGGCAATGGCCCGCTGGAGGATCTGCTGCACGTCCTCTTGGCTGTACCGGGATCCCGACATTTGGCTGACTTACATATAACTTCGTAAACTTTATATCTCTTAGTTTGGGCTAGCTGGATCTTGCGCCTTATGAAGCTCCCTCCGCCGCGGGATCCCAACCGTTAGACTAAACCTAGACTGCGAGCCTCCTTCTCTGGGGTTAAGTGTCCCTGTACTGCCTGTGATCTGTGCTTGCCAGTAGGGTTATGGCCTCCACCCGCTCTAGATCTTACCTTCGCCAGAGTCGTACCTCCCTATTGAGCGATCTGCTGCAGGCTTTGCCGCACCTGCGCCCACAACTGTATTTCAAATCCTCTTTGGTTGCCCTCAGCCACGCCATTGAGGATCAGGTGCTGCAAGGGCAGGGATCCCCGTGGGTATTCGCTAACTTTCAAAAGGAGCGCTACTACCGCCAGGAGGCACGGCGCTACCAGCGCATCAGCGCAATGGCCCAAGACGTGTTTGTGTTGGCGACCCCAGAAAAGGATTTTGCTCAGACAGACCTGCCCTACCACACCATTCCCTTGGATCCAGAGGATCCCTTGGTGCAGGAGTGGCACTTGATCGTCATCGATGCCCACTATGCCACCTGCCTCGTGTGTCGAGAACGCTTGCAGATGCAGCGGGAGCGTCCTTGGCAAAGCAGCGATATGGATGCAGCTCGCCAATTTGATGGGATCTGGTCATTTGATCGTCAGATTACAGTCCAAGCGGCTTTGGCCCTGTTGCCCAAGATCCTCAGTTACCGACCGGATCTGGAACCTCGCCTTGAGCCCCTTCGCCAGTACCTCAAGGGATCCCCGCAAAACTCCGCCAGCCAACTGAATCCAGGCCCCTTTACCGAGCGGCTGATCACCTATCTCCAGGCAGGGCAATACAAACTGCAGCGGGCCTACCGCACCATTCGGGTGCAAGAGCGCAAAGAGCATCTGATCAACCGCATCAGCAGTGCCATTCGCCAGTCTTTGGATACCGGCGAGATTTTGGCAATTGCTGTGCAGGAGCTGGGGCAGGTGGCAGAGGTGGGGCGATGTTTGATCTACCGTTACGATGGCCAGGCCCCTGCTGTTCAGATTGAGCAGGAGTACCGCACCCTAACGATGGGCAGCCTTAAGGGATCCCTGTGGCCTCTTCCCAGCAACCCTTTTTTGCGGGAGGCAGTAGCCTCGGCACAAGCGGTGTGCTGCGAGGATACCCAAAAGGATCCCCGCCTGCAGCGAGTGCCGGAGCTGTGGCAGCCGGCCCAAATTCGGGCTTGGGTGGCCATGCCGATTCTCTATCAAGGGCGGTTGCTGGGCCTATTGGAGCTACACCACGAACACCCTCACCGCTGGCAGCCGGCCACTCTGGAGTTGGCAGAAGCCATTGCCAACCAAGTGGGGGTAGCCCTCTTGCAGGCAGAAGCCTATCAGCACCTAGAAGAGCTCAATCGCCAGTTGGCAGCTCTGGATCAGGCCAAATCAGAGCTGATTGCCGTGACCGGACACGAGCTGCGCACCCCGCTGTCCACCATTCAGGTGTGTTTGGAGTCTTTGGCCAGCGACCCCGACATGCCCCTGGAGATGCGCCAGGAAATGTTGAACACAGCCCTGCAAGATGCCGATCGGCTGCGGGAGTTGGTGCAGGACTTTCTCACCCTCTCCAAGCTGGAAAGTGGTCGCGTTCGCTGGCATATCGAGCCGTTGTCTGCTCAAGAATGTGTGGAGCTGGCCCTGAGCAATGTCAAAGCGCGACGGCGGCACGAAGACTTGCCCACCATCGAGCAGGTGCTGCCCAAACGGCTGCCAATGGTTAGGGCGGATGGGGAGTGGCTGGTGGAGGTGTTGCGTAAGCTGCTGGACAATGCCTGCAAATTTACCCCTTCCACCGGACGGATCTGGATTCGGGCAGAAGTGGAGCCACCAGCCGGTGGATCGACGGGGGCGATGGTGAAGTTCACTGTTGCCGACACCGGGCGCGGCATTGAGCCAGACCGGTTGCAAGCCATCTTCGAGCGGTTTTATCAAGCAGAGGGATCCCTGCGGCGCTCGGTGGGTGGGACGGGCTTGGGGCTAGCCATTTGCCGACTGATCATTGAGGCCATGGGGGGGCGCATCTGGGCAGAATCGGGGGGGATCAATCAGGGCAGTGCCTTCCACTTCACCCTGCCGATAGCGCACCCACACACCCAAGGACAGCCCTCGATCGCTGCTTGAGACTCGAAAGGTGAAGGACCACCGGCCCACTTTGCCTCTGGGATCCACCTGGCAAATTCCAGCTCGAATATCAAATCCCACAAATGGCAATAAAGCTGTTCCCCAGCCCCCCTCTTCTTTGGCAGAAGGGCTGAGAGTGGTCGCGTCAGCGGCGCGGAGCGCTTGGGGAACGAGGTACCTATTGGGCGCGCCTCAAACGGGCTTGGAATAATCCGACAAACTCAGGCAGCGCTCCCGAATGGCTTGTAAGTTCAGGGCCAAATCTTGGCAAATGCGGCGCTCCACCAGACCGACAGGCATTCTGCGGGGAGGCTTGACCTGCAGGTGGTAGGTGAGCAAGGTTTGATGGGCCGACCAATCGGCCAGATCCCAAAACCCCTCGAAGATAAGAAAATCCCCTTGTGTTTTTTGGAAGCGAAGCTGCTGAGGAAAGATCTCCTCGATAGCCAGCACCACCGCAGCAGAAAATTGGGCAAATAAAACCTTTTGGGATCCCACTTGACGTACCAGTGTGCGGCCATTCTCACGGCCAATGACGCGACTTTCCACCAAGTTGGGAATAAACTCCGCCAGATGGTCGTAGTCGGTCAAAACCTGCCAGACCTGCTGCCGCTCCACCGGAATCAGGACGCGACCTCGCACTTGGCAGCGGCGCTCCCCCAAATCCTCCACCTCCACCTGGATGTCTGAGGACTCCGTCCCACTGACGCCAGCAGGAATGGGGATCCCATCTTCTGGGGTGGGGTCTTGGGGATCCCATTCAGGGTCAGAAGGCATGGCGAGAACTTCAGTCGCGTAGGTGCTGTAGAGCAGTGCGGAAACCGGAGAGGGAATCGATTTTTGACTGGACAAACCATTCGCCAGCAGTTCCAATAGGCTGCCCCCCTGTGTTTTCTATTGTATCAGGGAACTGTATAGCAGATAACGAACTCTAGGGGAGAAGGGCCTGGAACCAACCGACGATCACCTGCCAAACCTGTTCTAGAAGGGCAAAGGGATCCCGCAACTCCTGCAGCACCTGCCGCGGGCCAATTCTAAAGACCACGTACAACACGGCCAAGATGATTACAATCCCCACCGTTGTCCAGATGGCCTCTCGAACCACCCGCACCCAAAAAACCAGCATAAAAATGGCGATGGCTACAGCGGCAACCAGCGGCAATGTGTCCAGTACCATCGGATCCCACCTCGTTTGGCTCAGATGTTTCAGATTTAACTCCACTGTAGCCAGCTTGAACTGAAAACAGGTGTTCGTAGATGTCCGTTGACAAGGGATCTCCTCTCGTAAAATGGGATCACCTCGAGATAACCCCTCTTTAGCTGGGCTAGACCTATGGACATCATCACCCTTGGCTGGATTGCCGTCCCCACCTTCTTCGTTCTTTCCATTGCCCTGGTGGTCTGGGGGCGCAACGGCATGTAATTTGTCATGCCTGGATTGAGCCTCACATCCATCTTGCATCCATCTTGTTGTCCCTGTCGCCGATATTGACAGGGCTACCCCCACTCACGCCATGGAAACCGATCTTCCCTTGGTCGCCCGCATCGCCTACGGAAGCATCTTTTTGCTGTTGACAGCCGTAACCCTGGGCGTTGGCTACATTACCTTCATCGACTGGCGGGATCGGCGGCGACGCAACGAAGTTGAGCGCAAAGCCCGTCGCTCCAAGCGCTAGCGCCGCTGTTGGGCCTGCTCAGGTCAGTCTTCAACCCAACTCAGGGTGGGGATGGCCAGGTAAGGCAGGGGATCCTGGGGTTGCAGTTGAGAAAGATGCCGCAGGATGCCCTGGTTAGCCTGCCACAGGGCTTGCACATCCCATCCGGCGTAGGTGGGCAGAAAGTCCGCCAGCTTGCGGTTGGCCTCCCCCAACAGGATCATGCAGCCGCGGCGGTTGCCGTTTTGCAGGTGATAGTAGGCCACGGCGGTTTGCAAAAGCCCCTGGTAGAAGCGCCGCTCTGGATCCACTGCCTCCATCCACAGGGCCTCTAGGGTGTCGTGGCAGGCGTAAAATTCCCCCCGGTTAAACTGCTCGGCGGCCAAACGCAACGCTTCTGAGTGGGCATTGCTCATGTGGCTAGGCACAGTTGTGGGCTAGGGGTGAGGTCTGCACAGGCAGGGATCCCTGCGGCAACACCAGGGTAAAGCAGGTTTTGCCTTGAGAACTCTCCACCGAGACGCTGCCCCCCAGCCGCTGCATCCACTGCTTGACCAAAGCCAGGCCCAGGCCGGTGCCGCCCCGCTTCCAGGGATCCCCGCTGGGAATGCGGTAGAACTTCTCGAAGATGCGCTCCCACTCGCTGTGGGGAATTTCTACTCCCTCGTTGATCACCCGAATTTCCACCTGCTGCGGGCCGGGCCGCTGCGCCGTTACCCAGATGTTGCACCTTGGGGGAGTATACTTGCAGGCGTTGTTGACCAGCTCCTGCACCACCCGCTCCAGGCCACCTTGATCGGTGAGCACCTTGCCCACATTTGGCGCAATCTGCCACTGCAACCGTTGCTGGTTGGCCTGGGCCCGCTGTAGAAACGGCTCCAGCACGCTGGGCAGCCAGGTTGCCAGCGGCACCTCTTCCAGATGGAGCGTTTTGGATCCCTGCTCCAACCGCTGCAGATCCAGCAGGTCGTTCACCAATTCCGCCTCCCGCTCACACTCCTGCTCCAAAATCTTGAGATATTGCTCTCGTTTTTGGGGGGCGCGGGCGGTTTTCAGCAGTTGGATGGCCATCTTCATGTTGGTGATGGGGGTGCGCAGCTCGTGGGAGACGGTGCTCAAAAAATCATCTTTGAGGCGGTTGAGGCGCTCCAGCTCACCAATTTGCTGCACAGAAGCCTGGTAGAGGCGGGCCTGGCGGATGGCAATGGCGCAGTGATCCGCCACCTGCTGCACCACCTGCACCTCCAGTTCATCAAAGCACTCGGCTGCCGGCTTCGCCAGCCAGAGATCCCCCAGCACCCCTTGGTCATCCCGCAGCGGGCACACCAGCAGGGTCAGCCCTTCCCGACGGGGGATCCAGCCCTGCCCAGGCAAGTGGCAGAATTGCACCGCTTGACCCCCTTGCAGGTGCCGGTAAAGATCGGGGTAGTCGGCCAAAGTCAGGGTAATCCCGCCGACGGGCGGTAGGGCAGAGGTGTATTCGTAGCGCACCGTGGCTTGGCCGGCTGCCCAATCGTAGAGACAGAGATCGCACCCTTGGATGGACAGCCCCAGAGCCAATTCTTGCACCACTGCCCGCAGGATCTGGGCTTCCTCCAAACTGCTGCGCACCTGGTCGGTGACCCGCTGCAAGAGGGCATCCATAGCCAGAGATCGCTGCAGGGCCGCCGTCCGCTCCTGCACCTCCTGCTCCAGACGGGCGTTGAGGGTTTGCAACTGCCGGTAGAGCTGATTTTGCGTAATGGACAGGGCCAAATGTACCCCGACCCGACTCATCAGCTCTTGCTCTGCAGCTGACCAAGCCTTAGGCTCGTCAATTTTCAGCTCCCGCCAGGCAGCAAAAGAGATCAAAGGCAGTTCTTGTCTGGGATCCCCCTGGGTAAACCAACGGTAGCCCGCCCAGTGGGTTTCTTGGTAAACGGCCCCGCGAAACACGCTCAGCCAGCCCACCGGCTGGTCATTCCAGGCGAGCTGGGCCACCAGCAGGCCACGAATGGGTGTCTGCTTCATCTGCTCTTGCAGCTCCGGCCATTTCTCCAAGTGGGATAGCGACCACATCTTGACCCAGCCCCCCGCTCCTCCGGCCCTTCCGAGCTGCTCCTGTAGCCAGGTGTCGTAGCTGGCCGGGGGTTGCACGCCATGACAACAGAGGGTGTCTGCGCCCATAAAGTGGATCCGCAGCCGTGCCCCGATCCCCTGCAAACCGGCAGCAAGCTGCTCCAGCACCGTGGTCAAGGTCGTCTCCGGGTGCAGGGGCGAGTAAACTAGAGCAGCAATTTGGTTGATGAGGCGTTCCTGCTGCGCCTTCTGCCGCGCCTGCTTCAGCAATTCCGCCTGAGCAATGGCAATGGAAACTTGATCCGCCAGCAACTGCACCACCTGCAGCTCTTCTTGGGAGTAGGGACGAGGCTCAGCATGATGGGAGACCAACAGCCCCCATAGCTCCTGGTGATGCATCAGGGGAACCACCAAGGAAGAGGTCACCCCCATGGATTTCAAATAGTGAACATGGCAGGGATCCACAGGCCGCTGTAGCGGCTCGCCCAGCTGATCCCTAGCAGACAACCCCCAGGACTCCGGCTGGCTGATGGAACGGCTCTGCGCCTCCACATCCACAATCACCCGCACCTGAGCTAGGCGAAACAACCGCCGCGCCTCCTCGGGAATGTCCCCTGCCGGAAAAGTCAGCCCCAAGAGCGAGGGCAGCCGCTCCCCGCCTCGTGCTTCCGCCACCACCGTCCCATGCCCTTCCGGGTCGAAGCGGTACACCTTCACCCGATCCGTACCCAAAAAGGCGCGCACCTCCTCCACCGTCGCCCTCAGGATCTGATCCAGCTCCAGGGATTGCCGAATCTGGTGGGTGATGTGGTTGATGAGGGCGTCTCGGCTGGGTCGAGCTGCGGCAGCCCACGTTTCAGTATCCATAGTTACAAGCCCCTAGCCCCTGGAATTAGCGGAAAGTACCTAAAAATACATCCCTTTTTTCCAGCATAGGATGCCTTTGAGAAGAGCAGTCGGAGTTCAAAAGAAAAGTTAAAGAAAAAGTTAAAAATGGTAACTCAGGGTTTCCCGGGTTGGAATCGCGTAAACTACCCGGCTCCGACCGCTAAGCGGTACGGAGCGGGC
>NZ_JANSIM010000161.1:0-5928 GCF_047502655.1 Synechococcus sp. R5-12
ATTCCTCCCGACACCGACCCTACGGGTACAGTGCGGGGCTCCTGGGATTTCTAGCTGAAGATGCCAGTGTTTCTTGAGGTTGGGTCCTTTCAAGACACCTCGACCCAACCTTTCGAGACCCCTCGGGATTGTTCGGTCAATTGCTGGCAGGAGTGGGGCGATCCACCACCGGAGCACCAAGGGAGTCGCCGCTATCGCAACCGCTCAAAAATAGGGCCAGCACCAGAAAGCAAACAAGCTGAGGGGCGCATAGTTTCCCATCTTAACAAGCTCAACTGCCTGTCCAGATTACCCCAGAGCCATTCCTCCTCATCCTGAAGATTTCCTAAGGGACGGTGGGGATGGCCAGGGATCCCTCCAGAGCCAAGCGATCGCTGACGGTGAGACGCCGGCTCTCCAGTGTGATGCCCGTTTGGTTAACCAACATCACCGAGATCCACTCAGCACCGGGTTCTTGGGGAGCATCCGCCTGTAGGAAGATCCCTCCGGCCTGTAGGGGTTCGAGAGCAAACGAAGTCACCTCTGGGTAGCCCGCCCCGGCAACAGGTTGTTCGGCAACGGCGCCCAACAACAAAGAGTGGGTGAGAGGCTCTGCCACAATTGCCTGCAGCGAATAGGTGGATCCCGGTTTGACCACCTCCGGCAGGTTCAAGGTGACGGTGGGAGGGGCAGATCCAGAGGTGAGGGTGCTGGCCTCCCGCAGCACTTCTTGGTCAATCAACAGCAGTTGTCCGGGATTGGCTGGATCCGGGCGATAGCGATTGCGCACCAGGGCAGAGGCTTCTACCTGAAAGTCCCCCCGCACCGAGGATTGGGATCCCTCTACTTGGCTGAGAATATCCGCAACAATCTCAGGGCCCACCTGCCGCCAGGAGAGGATCTGGGCCGAATAGGTGAGCTTGGGATGAGAGCTCCACAGCTTGCGGATGGCACCTTCCACCTCTTCCCGGTCCAGCCCATCTCGGTGGCGGAAGTCGGGGCTGTAGCCGGCCATCACCCCTGGCAAATCCCGCCGGTTGGCGGCGGCCACCTGCTGGCTTAGCCACTCCACCAGGGCGGCTGGCGGTGGGCTGGAAACTTGCCGCTGGATCCCACTTTCTAGGGGCATCGGGGCAGCTTGGGCCCAAGCCGAGGACTCCGTCCGGCTGACGTGACCGGCTGTCAATCCAAGGGGGATGCTCCAGCTCACGGCCAGAGCAAGGGGCCAAAGCAGTTGCGGAAAGTTAGATCGGGATCTCAAGCTGTGGGCCTCCAGCCGGCAAATCTGGATCCCAGTCTAGCCTCAGGGCAGTTGGGATCCCAAAGTCCAGACCAGATAAGATCGATTGGAATAAGCTTTGGCTCATAGCGCCTGTTCTCCATGGCTCCCCAGCACTCTCCAGCTTTCTTGGCCCTGGTCAACGAGGCCAAAAGCCGCATCCAAGAACTGACAGTCGAGCAGGTCAGGCAAAAACAACTGCAAGGGGATCCCTTCTATTTTGTGGATGTGCGGGAAGAGTCGGAGTGGCAAGCCGGCCACGCTGCCGGAGCCATCCACTTGAGCAAAGGGATCATTGAGCGGGACATCGAGAGGGTGATCCCCGACAAAGAAGCGGAGATCGTCCTGTACTGCGGCGGCGGGTTTCGTTCGGCGTTGGCAGCCGATAATCTACAGAAAATGGGCTATCGTCGGGTGATCTCGATGGATGGGGGCATGCGGGCTTGGCGGGAAGCGGGTTTTCCTGAGGAGCGCTAGAGCTGGCGGATTTCTTCCCTCACCCATAGGAAGAGGGAGGTATTGGCTGCTATCTGGCTGCTATCTGAAATGGCTGACCACTGAAGGCGGGAAGTGGGGGCGGCCCAACCTTGTTTAGAATGGCGATAGCCTGGCCGTTTAGCTTTACCCCTCTGCCATGCTCCAAACCCTGCCCCGCCTGGATGTTGCTGCCCGTTTGCAGCAGTTGCGCCAGCTTCTGCGAGAACAAGATCTGGATGGCTTTTGGGTTCCCTCTGCTGATGAGCATCTCAATGAGTATTTGCCGGAACATCGCAAGCGGCGTCAGTGGATCACAGGCTTTACCGGCTCGGTGGGGGATGCCTTGATCACCCGGGACAGGGCTTGGCTGTGGGTAGATCCCCGCTATCACGAACAGGCGGAGCGGGAGGTGGATCCCAATCTATTGACAGTGATCAAAGGAGGTCTGCCGAATCAGCCCAGCCTGATGGAGATTGTGGAAGAGCTGGGATCCGGCTTTCGCCTGGGGGTGGATCCCTTTACGGTGGCAGTGGCCACCTATCGCCAGTTGCAGGCCCATGCCCAAGCGGGAGGGGTGCTCTTGATCCCGGTCATGGAAAACTTGGTGGATAAGCTGGCTCAGGGATCCGCTCCTGTCGCTCCCTTTGACCGGCCCATTGACTCGGTACCCACCCACCTAAGCGGGGCCACCCCTGCAGAAAAGCTGGCCCAAGTCCGGCAGGAGATGCGCCGCAAGCGGGTGGGACTGTTGCCCCTGACCAAATTGGATCAGGTGGCCTGGCTGTTTAACCTGCGGGGATCCGACATCCCCTACAACCCAGTGTTTTGGGCCTATGCTTTGGTCAGCCTAGATAGAGCGGCTCTATTCACAGATCTGGAGCGGCTCAGTCCCCCATCTCGGCAATTTCTGGCAGAAGCCGGGGTGGAACTCTGGCCCTACGAGACCTACAGCCAACAACTGCCCCAATGGGCCAAGAGCTATGCGCCGGTGGGCTTGGATCCCAAGCAGACCACCCAGGGCACTCAAGAGCTGCTGCAGGATGCGAGCTGCCGCGAGCTGGAGCACCCAGTAGAAGCCCTCAAGGCCGTGAAAAACCCCACCGAGCTGGAACAGATGCGCCTGGCCAACCGCAAAGCCAGCCGGGCCAAGATCCGTACCCTGGCCTGGATCGACCGGCAAATCCAACAGGGGATCCCCGTCACCGAAGCCGACGTGGCCGCGATCATGGAGGCCCACTACCGGGAGGAAGGGGAGTGGGTGGGCCTGAGCTTTAACACCATTGCCGGCGCCGGCGCCAACAGCTCCATCATCCACTACAGCACTCCGGATCCCCAAAAGCTGCTGCAGCCGGGCGAACTGTTTTTGTTGGACTCCGGATCCCACTACTTGGGGGGCACCACCGACGATACCCGCACCGTTTGGATTGGCCCGCAACCCGCGGATCCCTTGTGCAAGCGGCGCTATACCGAGGTCCTCAAGGCCCACATTCAATGCGCCCGCCAGATCTTCCCCCCCGACACCTATGGAGTCTCGTTGGATGGGATCGCCCGCTCTACCCTTTGGCAGGCCGGGCTGGACTATGGCCATGGCACCGGCCACGGTGTCGGCGCCTTTTTGAATGTCCACGAGGGGCCCAACGGGATCCACCGCCGTGCCAGCACCCCTCTCAAAGTGGGCATGATCAACAGCATCGAGCCGGGCTACTACCAGCCGGGATGGGGTGGGATCCGCCTGGAGAACCTCTACGAGGTGATTGCGATTCCCGAGCCCGAGGGCTGGATGGGCTTTCGCTCCCTAACTTGGATCCCTTTTGATGGGCGCTTAATCGATTGGGAACTGTTGAACGAGGCGCAGCGAGCCTGGCTGGACGAGTATCACCGGCAGGTTTACGTCATGCACCACGCCACCTTGCCAGAACAGGATGCCGCCTGGTTACGACGCGCCTGCGGACTGAGCTGATGTACTCGCAAAAGCGTTGCGCGGCGATTACAAATCCCCTGGCAAAGAACGCAGGAAGGATCCCCGCAGTTGACCGCATGCGGCATTGCCATCCAAACCACGGGTTTGGCGCACAGTGGCCCGCACTTGGTGCTGTTCGAGCTGGCGGACGAACTCTCTGACCCGTGTCGGGTGGGGGCGTTGATAGTCAGCTTCAGAGATGGGGTTGTAAGGGATCAGGTTCACGTGCAGTTGTACCCCTGACCGGCTGGCCTGCTGCAGCAATTGCGCCAGTTGGCGGGCATGAATGGGCAGATCGTTGACCCCCGACAGCAGGGTATATTCAAAACTGACTCGCCGCCCGGTGCGCAGCATGTAGTCACGGCAATCCTGAATCAGAGCATCCAGAGGGTAGTGGGCTGCCGAAGGGATCAACCGTTGCCGCAGATCTTGATTGGGAGCATGCAAGCTGACGGCCAGGGTAACTTGCAGATCCTGCTGCGCCAGCCAGGCAATTTGCCGGGGTACCCCCACCGTCGAGAGGGTGATATGCCGTTGGCCGATGCCGATATCTTGATTCAGGCTGCGGATGGCTTGTACCACCGTATCGCGGTTGAGCAGGGGTTCCCCCATGCCCATAAAGACCACATGGCTGACGCGACGGCCAAAATCTTCCTGCACCGTCAACACCTGATCCAGAATCTCGTGCAGCTCTAGGTTGCGCCGGTAGCCCATCTTGCCGGTGGCACAGAAATCGCAGGCCATCGGGCAGCCCACCTGAGAAGAGACGCAGACCGTCAGACGCTTGGCCGTTGGGATCCCTACCGTTTCGATCAACTGCCCATCCGCCAACCCCAGCAGAAACTTCACGGTGCCATCGCGGGCCTCTGTCCGCTGCACAATGCGCGAGCGTCCCACCGGGTAGCTTTGCACCGCCTCTCGCCAAGCCCTAGGAAACACCGTCACCTGTTCCAGGGAGCGGATCCCTTTTTGGTAGATCCAAGCATGCAGTTGTTGCCCGCGATAGGCCGGCTGTCCTTGGGCAACCGCCCAGTCTTTCAGAGCAGACAAGGATTGCCCCAGCAGCGGAATGGGTAGGGCCGACATCAATACCACCTTAGACGAGATCTCAAGAGGCACAGGAGTCCGGCTCCTCTACTCTAGCCTGTCCCTGCAACCCAATCCCCTTCAAGAACTCCGTCCGAGTGGCGCGAACGGCCTCGTCGCCACAGGGTTGCGGTTCCCCTGCCCATGGCAACAACTCCGCCAGAGACAGGGCGGGTGACGGTAAGCAACAATGCTCTCTTAAATCCCTTAAATTCCCTTAAATCAAGTTGCCCAAGGGCTTTTCCACCCCGCACTCAAGTACAGGGCTACCAAGCTATTCCCTGGTGTAGTTTTGTAGAGTGTGTTATGGAGTGCGCCATCGGGACGGAGTCCCTGACAGTTGGACAAAGTCTGCAGGATCAGGAGCGCTCGATCTGAATCTTCTCGATTTCAATCCATTGAATCCATCTGAACCTATGTCTGTTTCCCCCCAACTGGCCCAACTGGCCACCTGGATGGCAGGGCACTTCAACAACCTACAACAGGCGATTGCAGAGCCCGTCTGGTTTGCCAACATTCATGTGTACCAATGCCCCTTGCCTTGGTCGGTGTTGCAGGGGGTGGGGTTTTACGTGGAGCAACTGTACGACATTTATCCTGAGCAGCCTTACCGACAGCGGGTGATCCACCTCTTCGATACTCCAGATGGGATCCGGATTCAAAACTATGCTCTGACAGCTCCTGACTCCTACAGGTGCGCCGGTCGGGAGTTGTTGCTAAGCAACGCTTACGCGAAGGGGAAATTGGCCGGTCTGACAGCAGCGGAGTTGGAACTCTTGCCCGGCTGTGTCACCCAGGTGGAATGGACGGGATCCTGCTATCGGGGCCGCAGCCTGCCCGGCAAAGGCTGTATTGTTGAACGCAAAGGCAGAACCACCTATTTGTACAGCGAGTTTGAGATCGGAGCCGACTACTTTCACAGCTTGGATCAAGGTCGGGATCCGGAGACCGATCAAGTGATCTGGGGATCCCTATCCGGGCCTTTTCGGTTTGTCAAAAAGCAAGATTTTTCCCAGTACCTACCGCAGTGGGCTGAAGTGCTGAACCATGAGGCTGTTGGAGCAACTGGTTGAGCAGCTGCGGGCGCTGGGGATCCCGTTCGCGTCGTCAGCTAGAAATCGCAGGAGCCCCGCACTGTACCCGTAGG
>NZ_JANSIM010000162.1:0-7566 GCF_047502655.1 Synechococcus sp. R5-12
TTCAGCAAAGTTCAGGGTTTTGGGGGTTAGAGGCATGCTCCCCCATATTGCTGCACCAAGGCCCCCATTTGGGCGAAGTAGCGACCCAAGGTGTAGACAACATCGTAGGGAAAGTTCTCCTCGTCGAAGTTGGCCGTCCCCCGCAGGGAAGCGCTGAGAATGGCGGCGGTGACTTGGTTGCCGACCGAATGGGCCTGCAATTGATGTTGAGCTACTTCCACATCTGCTTTATCGATCACCAGCCGTTGCAGGGTGACATCTCCGGTGATGCGGGTTTGACAGGCCAGACGAATATGTACAGGAAGGTCTAGCCGTTGAGCTAACTTCTTCTCGGCAGGGGTCATGCTGCGGCAGTTTTGGCTGCCTTCCAAAATCAGGATGCGACAGGTGGAGCAGGCGGCATTGCCCCCACAGGCATGGACATGGCGCACCCCCGCCTTGAGCAGATTTTCCAGAACCGTGAGCAGGGGATTGGCTTCCAAGGTGAGGTTGTCGGGGTAACAGGTGATCCGCATGGTTAAGAGGGAGTGAGGGGTGGCAAAAAGATTCAGCACTACCTAAATTCAGTACGGCATTGCCCTCAACTTGGATGCTGTTCTCAGAAGTTTTGGGTATTGGGTAACCTCACCCCGCAGCCTGCCCCGGCGCCGATGATAGAGTACAGAGGAGTCTTCTGCGCGAGCCCTTCATGCCTCAGTCCAAACCCAAAGAGTCCCTAGCCCGCAAGCTCCTCAACATTTTGCTGCTGGTGGTGGGCACGGTAACTTTCTTGGGCTTCTCCTTTGGCCCGCTATTCCAGGCCCTCGGGCCTTCCGAATCTCCAGAGGCCGGCTTGGTGACCGAGCAACTGCAAGCCCAGGCAGATGGCTACCGCGCCGTGCTGGAACGGGAACCGGATAACCCCATTGCTCTGCGGGGGTTGATCGACACCCAACTGCAATTGAACGAGCCGCAAGGGGCAATCGAGCCGCTGAAGAAGCTGGTGGAACTGGAGCCCGAAAATCGGCAACTGAGAGCCTTTTTGGCCGAAATCCAGCAGGATACGGGGGATTTTGAAGGGGCATTAGAACAGCTCCAGATCCTTTACGAGGGGGATCCCAAAGATGGGCAAGTGCTGCAGCAGTTGGTGGATGTGCAGCTAACCCTGGGCCGCACCTCTGAGGCCATTGCCCTGCTGGAGAAGCATCTTGAAGAAGCGCCGGAAGATAATGATGTGCGTTTGCGCTTGGCCTTTGTCTACGCCCGCAACAACCAGACCGAAAAAGCCATAGCCCTCTACGACGAGTTAATCGCGGCGGATCCCAGTGATTTCACTCCCGTGCTCGGCAAAGCCATAGCCCTCAGCTCCGCCACCGATGAAAACCTACGGGCAAAAGCACCTGAGTTGTTTGAGCAAGCAGCGCGGTTGGCCCCACCCCAAGTCCGGGAGCAGATTCGGCAACAGGCAGAAGTTTATGCCCAGGTGAACCGGCCCCAGACGGTCGAGAACCAAAACAGCAACCCCTCCCCCTGAGCAGGTTTTCAACCGTTAGGCTAATCCAGGTGTTGAGAAGCTGATCCCTGACGGTTCTCAGTTGACCCGATAGGGAGAGCTACGGAAAAGACTCAAGTGCCTTTTCTACAGAGGGGTAGATCTCGTAAATGGCATCCAAGCCGGTGATGGAGAAGAGCAGCTTGACTTGCTCCTGCAGGCTGCAGAACTTGAGTTGATAGCCTAAAGTGCGGCAATGGCGATGCGCCCAAACCAGAACCGACAACCCCATGCTGTCGATCAGGCTAACCTGACTAAGATCCAACAAGAAATGCCCCGGTTTCTCGGTGAGAATTTGGCTTAGCTCTTTCCGTACCTCGCGGGCAATCGCGGCGTTGAGCCTTTCACTGTGCAATTTCACAACCGTAACAGGGGATCCCTTGTGGCTGAGCCGGATGAAGACATCCATGAAGAGCCCGGCAGGTTTGAGGGGGAATGGGCACAGGCACGATGGAACCAAACTGATTTTGAGTTGCTAAATCACCATGAGTATGAGTTTGTCTTCCCTGAGCTTGTCTTGCAAGCATTCTCGGACACTTTTCCCTTACAGGTTAGAACTGGCATGAACGGGATCCCTGCTTGGGCCGGAGATGCTGCCGCCCTGAGCCTATTGGTTATGCAAGTGCCGATGCTGGCGGTGCTGCTGGCGCGGCTGCTGCCCTCTTTGCGGCGCCCTTCCCCTCTGCCTCCCGGTCAGCCGGGGATCCCTTTGCAGCCGGGCTTGGTCAGCGTGTTGTTGCCCACCCTCAACGAAGCCGAGCGCATCGATCCCTGCCTGGAAGGATTGCACCAACAGGGATCCGTCCTGCGGGAGGTGCTGGTGGTGGACAGCCGCTCCCAAGATGACACCCCCGAAAAGGTGCTGAAGATGGCTGAGCGGGATCCGCGCTTCCGTCTGGTAACCGACGATCCCTTGCCCAACGGATGGGTGGGGCGCCCCTGGGCCTTGCACTATGGATTTCTCCAGTCGGATCCGGCCTCTGAGTGGATCCTGGGCATTGATGCCGATACCCGTCCCCAGCCAGGATTGGTGGAGCGCCTGCTGGAAACCGCCCAGGCCCAAAGGCTCGACCTGATCACCCTGGCACCGCAGTTTATCCTGCAGCACTGGGGGGAAGGCTGGCTGCAGCCGGCTCTTTTGGTAACCCTGATCTACCGCTATGGGGCAGCCGGAGACAGGGCTACCCTGCCAGAACGGACGATGGCCAATGGGCAATGTATGCTAGTGCGCCGGTCGGTGCTGGAAGCCATGAACGGCTACACGCTGGCGCGGGCCTCCTTCTGTGACGATGTCACCTTGGTGCGGCAGATTGCGGCAGCCGGCTTTAAAGTAGCTTTTTACGACGGTCGGCACCTGCTCAAGGTGCGCATGTACACTTCTTTTGGCGAAACTTGGCGAGAGTGGGGCCGATCCCTCGATTTGAAAGATGCCACCCCTGTGGCCCAGTTGTGGGGGGATATAGCTCTCCTCGTCCTCACCCAAGGGATCCCTGGGCTGGCGGCGGTGGGTTTACTGGGCATGATCGGCTTAGGGCTTTCCCTCTCCCTGACGGAGCAATTGCTGTTGGGGCTGAACTTGGGGTTGCTTGCCCTACGGTTGGGTGTGCTCGTGGGGATTCGCGGCTCCTATCAAGACCCCCCCTGGACGTTTTGGATCTCTCCGCTGGCGGATCCCTTGGCCGTTCTGCGGATAATCCTATCTGCCCTCAGCCGGCCCCGCTCTTGGCGCGGGCGCACCTACTAGGAGAGCCCTCAATCGGCTATTGCCTCGGGATCCACGCCCAACTCCCGCAATTTCGCGGCTAGGCGCTGCTGTTCCAGACGGGCCTGTTCGAGGGCTGCTTCTGCCGCTTCGGCCCGCTGCCGCTCCTGCTCTACCTGTTCGATTCCCCATAGGAGCAAATTCCCATCGGCAGTCCACCACCGCAACCAGTTGGCTTTGGTCTCGGCTTTTTGTCCCCGCCACACCCCCAAAAACAAGCCAATCTCCGGGATCCAGTAGCGACGGTTTTCATCCGCCGATACAGGGGTATAGCGGCCATTCTCCAGGCGGTAGACATCCAGCTCACCGGTTTTGGGATGAAAGATTACATAGACAGGCACCTGCAAAATGCGCTCGTAGAAATACCATTTTCCATAGGGATAGTGGGGATTGATGGAGTACTCGCCGCCCTCGGTTTCGGAGATGAATTCCATCACAATCGCCGGGGGATCCCCTTCTAGGTGGGGGGTATAGCTGCGGCGGATCTCTCCTTCGGGAATCGGCTGTACTGCGGGCACATAAACCCAGTCGGGGGCTTTCACCACCACCTTGTCCCCGACAGTGCTGCAAAGGCCAAAGTTGGAGGCGATCAAAGCCTGGGCAGGGATCATCTGAGCGAGTTCCAATGCCTCACGCAGAGCAGCAGCCAAAAGGGGCTGTAAGGTGCTTTCCACAGGCTCATCCGGCAAGGGAAAGTCTTCCGGCAGTTTTTCCCATCGAATGGGAGGTAGGGGCGGGGTGAGCCGAACAGGAGAGAGGGTCATGGCTTAGGATACTCATGGTGATAAGGTACATGAATGCCTTTTGAATAACTCAAAGCACTTGCTGATATCAACCCCAGGCAATTCCACAGGGCTGTTGCAGGCTAGGACGGATTCAGTCATCTCGACTGCCAATCCATACGGTTGAGATATGCTTGGGGGCAATGAGCAAGTTTTTCGGCGTCTTCCTTGGATTCAGCAAGAGAGCGTATGCCAGAGCCTGAACCCTCTTCTGCCCACATTCTGGTGATCGAAGATGAAGCTAAGCTGGCTCGTTTTGTGGAAACGGAGCTGACCTGTGAGGGATATCGAGTCAGCGTAGCCAGCGATGGCATGGCCGGGTTGAGGGCAGCCTGCGACCAAAACCCCGACTTGGTGCTGTTGGACTGGATGTTGCCCGGGATCTCAGGCCTGGACCTTTGTCGGCAGCTGCGCTCAACGGGCAACCGCGTGCCGGTGGTGTTGATGACCGCCAGAGATGAGGTGGCGGATCGGGCAGCAAGCTTGGACGCTGGGGCGGATGACTACGTGGTCAAGCCTTTCAGCATTCAGGATCTGCTGGCTCGGATACGGATCTATTTGCGGCAGCCAAAGCGATCCCGCGACGGCCAGTTGGTGTTCATGGACCTGACCCTGGATCCCGTAACGCGGGAGGTAACCCGGGGAGAGCGACAGGTGGAGCTGACGGCCAAAGAATACGACCTGTTGCGCTACTTGATGGAACACCCCCGTCAGGTGCTCACCCGCCAACAGATCTTAGAGCATGTGTGGGGCTGCGACTTCACGGGCGACTCCAATATCATCGAGGTCTATATTCGCTACTTGCGCCTCAAGATCGAAGGCCCAGGGGAGAAGCGCCTTATCCAGACGGTGCGCGGGGTAGGCTACGTGTTGCGCGATTGACATGCCCCCCGCCCCAAAGAGCAAGGATTCTGGTTCCTGGTTCTGCGACAGCACTTAGCTGTATCAGGTTTCCCCTCCACGACGGCGGTGCCTATCTCCCCAGTCGTTCCCCCAAGCGCTCCGCGCCGCTAGCGTGAAAGACTTGGCCAAGTGGTGATTTCTCACCAAGTTCTGCACCTGCAAGTCCTCATAAACCACAATGTCGTGAGATATTCCCACACACTGGGCTAGCTCAATAACCCGGTCTCTACGCTGGCGCCAGACTTTGATTTGGTTGAAGTGTACCTCGCCAAGCCGCTTCCTCTACTTGTGGTAGTTGCTGTATTGAGGTTTTACCCCCTTCCTATTCACGCCAGCGGGCCGTGGGCCTAACTTTCTGCTCAGTCTTCTTTGCTGTTGCTTCAATCTCCTTTCGGCACGACGCAAAAACTGGAGACACGGCACAGCTTGCCCACTGCTGTCGCCCACATCCAGCCCCACCACCTGGCCGGTGTACTCTGTCATCCAAGGCTTGGTACTGCGCTGGAGTGGCGTTGAGGAGTTTGGCTTCTCTGACCAGCGTGGGTGTATCTTATCGCAGGTCTAACAGGGCAAAAGCCGTCCTGGAAGGGCGGGGCTTCAGGCCTAGCTTCTTGGTAAAGTTTGGAACTGCCCGCATTCGGGATTGCCTTAAACTTCTCTTAAATCCTGTTTCACAGGTAACTGCTAGCATGAGGCCAACTTCACTCCCACCCCCGGAAAGGAAGGCCTTTATGAACTGGCTGATGCTGCTTGGTCTGCTTTGTCTTCCTGCCTCTCTGTTTTCGTTTGTTGAGTATTTGCGCTCCCAAAGGTTGGTTCAACAGCTCTCTGCAACTCGGTTGCTCAAGATAGCCGAGCTTCGCCATCTCGGTCAGACCAACCCCCAGGCAAAAGGAGCAAACTTGGCTCAAGTTTACGGCAGGGTTGTGTGCGATCGGCCTTTGGTATCGGAACTTTCGCGACAGCCTTGCGTCTACTACAAGTCTGAGATCTCTTGGGAGTATGACGAGATCGAATGCTATCGAAGGTATTTGAATAGCCAAGGCGATGTAGCGTATAGCGAACGGATCAGCGAAGGCGAATATCAGAACGCTCTACGCTTGGGATCCCGAGCAAAATCCTATCCGGGGGAGATGGTCGGGAAAAAGCCCGGCTTGGGCTACTCTGACTCCGGTTCTTTTCAGAAAAGGGTTGATCCCGACTACTCTAATTCTTTTCCACAAAAGCCCAACCCTGGCTACCCCGGTTCCGGTTCTTTCCAGAAAAAGCCTGGTTACCCCGACTACCCCCAGCAGCTTGGCTCTCCAGGCTATCCTCAAAAATCGCCGTTTTCCGAAGTAAGCTCTCCCCAAAAACACTACGCCAACGTGTATTACGATCCGAGCACAGGTCGGGAATATCTCCTTGAAAGAGAGACGAGAACGAGAGACGAAACCCTTCACTCGGTGGTTCGCCAGATCCCTTTTTTCATCGAAGACGAAACTGGAAGGGTGAGGGTGGATCCCACAGGTGCGGAGATAGAGGCTATGTCGGTTGTGGATGAGCATATTTTTCCAGGAAAAGGGCCCAGCCGGTTCAACTTCAATCTCAAGCGCTACCTTTCCGGAGTGAGAACAGAAAATCGCTCCACCCGAGCTTTTATCTATAAGGAATGGGTGATTCCGGTGGATGCGATGGCGTTTACCATGGGGCAGGTGCGTTTTGAGGCAGGGGATCCCGTGATCCGAAAACCCCTTTCTGGGGAAAGGTTTATGATTGCCCCCAAATCCCCTGAAGCCCTCTTGGAAGAGCAGCGCTCCAATGCCAGCAGCTACCTGGTGGGATCCGTCGTCCTGCTGGGTATCGGCATTTTCACCGTGCTCCACCTGCTGCAATCCCTGCAGCCTTATCGCTAGTTCCTGCCCAGGCAGAGGGAAGCCTACTGCCACTCACAACGACAAACCCAGCTTGAGCCCAAGCAGGGCATGGGCAAACAGTACACATAGAATGAGGCTGCCCACATAGGCATGGGTGGTGCGCAAAGCAGCGCGGTTGCCCCCAAAGCCGCTGAGGGACAAAGCTCCATTCACCGCCAACAACAGCAACACCAGGGATCCCGTCCAAAAATGGGGGCTGCTCAACAGGGGCTTCCCTTGCATCACCAGAGAAAGAAGGCCGCCAGTGTAGCCCAAGGCAATGAAGGTGGCCATCCAGGGGGCCAATTTGCGGTGGTCAAGCAGAGGCTTCTGGGCCGCTTCCGTCAGGGATCCCTCTGGCGCTGTGGAGGCGGCTGCCAGACGCAAGGCCCGTCCTCGCCACCCAGTCAGGCCGACAAAGCTGCCCATCACCACCACCACGATCCCCATCATCAAGGGGTGACCCCATTGCACAATGGGTTGGGGCAAGTTAAGGCCGGCAAAAAACTGGGCTACGGGCTGCAAGGTGGCGGCTAACCCATCCGAAGCTGCCGACAGATCCGGCAAGGCCAAGCTCAACAGGTTCATGGCGCTCCCTCTACCTCCGCAATAAATCTACAGCTGCTTAACAAATCTACAACACCCCAATTCTAGGTCGTGTTGATCTTATGTTAGGATAGAGAGAATAATTTA